>JAITKH010000440.1 GCA_031278535.1 Planctomycetota bacterium
GGATAATAATCTGGGCCTGATTGGAAAATTCCCGCCGGTAACCGTCGGCGTAACCCGTCGGAAGTATTGCCACTCGGCTGGGGCGGCTGGTGGTGAAGGTACGGTTGTAGCCAAGATGGGAGCCGGAAGGGTATTCTTTCACCTGGATGACGGAACTCCGCCAGGCCATGACGGATTCAAGGCCCGCCTCCTGGGCAATCCCGGCGGGATCGGCATAGCCGTAAATCCCGGCGCCTGGCCGAATGAGATCCAGCCGGGATTCGGGATGGAGCAGGGCGGCGGTGGTATTGGCGGCGTGGCGAATCAATTCTGGTTTGCCCGCATCCGCCAGATCTCCCAGCGCTTGACGGAAGCGTTTAAGCTGGACGCGGCTGTAATCCGGATCGCCGGCGTCGGCGAAATGCATGAACGCCCCTTCGATGAACAGGCCGGGATAGGAGGCGAGTTCCCGCGCCGCGGACGCCGCATTTTCCGGAAGAATTCCCAGCCGCCCCATGCCAGTGTCGATCTTCAGGTGCGTCGGGACAATCTTCCCAACCCTGGCCGCCTCGACGGCGATCAGTCTGGCCAAGGAGAGTTCGTGTACCGACAAGATAAGATCGAGGCGGATGGCCGGGCGTACCTCCTCGGGGAAGGAAGCGCCAAGCACCTGGATGGGAACGCCGACGCCAGCCTCGCGGAGTTCCATTCCTTCGAGGCAGGTTGCGACAGCAAAACGATCGGCGCCACCGGACAAGGCCGCCCGGGCCACCGCCTCCGCCCCATGACCGTAGGCATTCGCCTTGATCGCCGGCATGATGATAACGCCGGAACCGGCGGCCTCGCGGAAGCGGCGGACATTTGTCCGGACTGCCCCGAGATCGATCTCGACCCAACTCCGGTGGAGCGACGGATGCGCCAGATCATCCATGCCCATTGTCGTCTACTCCCGGCGTCCCTGGAAGGCAAAGACTATGGACGAGGGCGACACGTTGTCGAACTCGGTGCCGCTGGCCAATCCCCGGGCCAGGCGGGTGATTCGCAACGCCGGAAAACGGACTCCCAAAACTTCGCGCAGGTGCTCGGCGGTGGCGTCTCCCTCCACGGTCGGGCGGGTGGCGAGGATGACTTCTTTGGCCGGGGCGCCCGTCTTTTGCGCCCGTTCGAGGCGTTCCAGGAGTTCCCGGAGCCGGATGTCGTCCGGGCCAATCCCCTCGGCAGGCGAAAGCCTCCCCTGGAGAATGTGGTAAACGCCCCGGTACACGCCGGCCTTCTCCAAAGCGATGGCGTCCCGGGGCAACTCCACCACGCAGAACTGCAGCTGATCCCTCGCCGGATCGGAGCAGACGGCGCAGAGTTCGCCTTCGGCCACGTGAAAACAGCGCCGGCAGGCGCGAAGGGCGCTCCTGGCGTCGCGGATGGCGTTGGCGAAGGTCAAGGCCTCGTCGCGGGGGACGGAGAGGCAATGGAAGGCCAGTCTCTCGGCCGTGCGCTTGCCGATCCCGGGCAATTTCGCGAACTCGTCCACTAACTTGGCCACCGATGGAGGATACGGCGCCGGATCGCCGCCAGCGCGGGAATTCACCATTTTCGCCAGCGCCAGATGGAGATAAAACAGAACAGGGACGCCGCCGACATCGCCATGACTGTCCAGAATGCCCAATCGTTACTGGCGGACAGGGGAAGGCGGACATTCATGGAAAAGATGGACACCACCATAGTTGGAACCTGGAGGCAGATGGTGATCATGGTAAGGTTTTTCATAAGAACATTCAGGTTGTTGGAAACGATGCTCACCCGGGCGTCCATCATGCCAGCCAGGATATTCGAGTAAATCTGGGCCTGCCGGCCGCATTGCCCGTTTTCGATGATGATGTCGTCCAGAAGCTCGGTTTCCTCGGGGGTGAATCCCATCTTTGACGTGTTATTTCGCATCTTCTGCAACAGCGCCTCGTTCGAATTGATGGCGTTGACGTAGAAGACGAGCGATTTTTCCAGGGCGAAGAGGGAGATCAGATGACGGTTTTCGGACGACTGGTTGATATCCTTCTCAATGGCGTCCACCATCATGTTGATGGCCCTGAGATGCTCGAGAAAATGAACGATGGTCCGGTAGAGGATGCGGAGCACCGCCTCCCGCAGGCTCATCGGGCGATTCAGGGGCTTTATCCCCGTGGAGACGGGCATGTCCTGGGACTGTACCAGGATCAATTTGTCCTGGAAAAGGAATACGCCCACCGAGGTGACCGTGAATTCGAGCCTGGCCTCCCGGTCAAGGGTTATCGTCTGGTTGCAAGGGCGTTTGAAAATCATCGCCACGTGAGCGGGCTCGAACTCGAGACGGGAAAGTTCGTCCGGGTCGAGCGAGGAAATAAGGGTATGTTCGTCCAGGAATTCCCCATCGATCAGGGAACGTCGTTCCTCGTCGGTCGGGTTGGTGTAAACGCGCACCGGGGCGTCTTCCGCTTCCTTCTCCCCCAGTAACCCGCTCTCGATAGCGAACAATTTCCGCATTCCCGGCTCCCGACTCCGCCTCTTCCCGTGTCAGCGGCCATTCTTTCATTATACCGTTTTTGTTTCGGATTGGAAACAGGGAAGCGTTCAGCGCGCAACAATTCATGAAGCCATTATCCGACTCATTTTTGCGGCGGAGAGGGCGAGCGTCCGTCGTGTTCGTTTTGCGGCCACCACCTTTTTGAAGAATTCTCCCACCGCCAGGCCATACGGACGGCAACTTGCCCGGACAGCCGGCGCCTGTTCGACGAACGTCCCGCCGCGTTCGGACTGCGCACCGAATCCGGTCTTGCGCCACAACACCGCCGGACGAACGGAACGTTCCACCGCGTTATTGGTTGGCTCCGCATCCGGGACGCGGACAAAGATCCACAAACGCCTCCCCTCCTTGAGAATCTCCCGGTACATGCCCGAATGCGCCAAGGATGCCGTTGTCCGGCGTGACGATTGCGTCCGCACCGGCGGCCGGTCGCCAGAACGCCCCGAATTGGCCCAACCTGGTGTTCCGTAACGTCTCAGCCTTTGCTTGAGACTTTACGGGGAATGCCCCCGGTTTACCCAGTTTCCGCCTACGGAGAAGTGAATTCCTCTCCGGCATCAGAGGTCAATTCCGGAGCAAACGGACTTCGGAATTTGAAAAGGTTTAATTCTTACAGACTCCCAGAGGTCGAGTATTCGCCGACCCCTAACCGGCCATCCCTCCCTTATGCTTGTCCCTAATCCACCGGTTGAGCGCCGCATCCAGTTGAAAGATGTCGATCGGCTTGGAAATGAACCCGTCGAAACCATTGGAGAGGAACATCTCCTCGCTTC
>JAITKH010000014.1 GCA_031278535.1 Planctomycetota bacterium
ACGGGAAGACAGTATGATTTCATCAGAGTATTTTCAGGACAGTTTTGACTTTGCGCAAGGTTGTTACAAAGGCAATCCAACCCTATTTTGCCGCCAACCTCTTTCGCGTCAAAAGACGCGGGATTCGAGGTAGAGCCCTCGAAGCCCTGGAGCCGGAGGCCGGATGAAGGATTCGCCATTGATCACCCACAGATTCTTCCCGAAGAACCCCTCATTTCCAATCCGCAATGAGGGGATGCCAGGATTTTTCCGTTCAAGTTGCGGCTTCCGGTTCCGATAATCATAAAAGGGCGATTCGACGACAAGGCTTCCCCGCCCCGTCGGCTCTCAGAACAGCGGTTGTGTGACAAGGCGGTCCACATAGACGGGCACGATGGCGCGGAGTGCTCCAGAAAGGAAACGGCAATGTCTTCTTCGCAGCAAATCACCGGTCTCAGCTCCGGTTTCGACACGGCCACCATCGTCGAACAATTGATGGCGATTGAAAAGATACCCTACACCAAGCTGGATACGCAGAAACAGACGGCGGAATTGAAGCTGCAAGCCTACCAGGCCATCAATTCCATGCTCCTGAAATTCAAGACCTCGATCTCCAACCTTGCCTCGACCAAGCTCTGGCAGGCGAAAACAGCCGTCTCGACCAACGAGAATTCCGTCACCGCGACCGCCAACGAATACGCCGTGGCCGGCACCTACGCGGTCAGGGTGGCGCAACTCGCCTCCAGCGCCCAATTCGTCACCAAAGGCTTCGCCAGTTCCAAGACCGCCCTGGTAAAGCAGAACAGCGAAGAACTGGCTTACAAAATTGGCAGCATCACCATGAACAGCGCCAAGTCGCGGGTGGACAATTCCGCCAAGCTCTCCCAGTTGAATGGCGGCCAGGGCGTCTACCGCGGCTCGATCCGGATTACCGACGCGGCCAACAACGTCTCCACCGTCGATCTTTCCGCCTGCGACACCATGGAGGATGTGGTACGGACGATTAACAGCGCCGCCGGCGCCCAGGTTGTCGCCTCCATCACCGAGGACGGCAAACTGAAGATAACCGAAAACAGCGGCGGCGGCGGCAAGGTCAAGGTTCAGAACGTCGGGAGCGGAACCACCGCCACGGACCTGGGCATTGACGGCATGGGGAGCGAGCCGGACGGTTCCCTTGTCGGCAGGAACGTGTACACCATGGGAAGCGACACCGCCCTTTCCACCCTCCAGGACGGCCTGGGCATCGAGGAGGGCACGTTCTACCTTCGCGTCAGCAAAGGGGCCGAATATTACGACGTCGGCGTGAACGTGGACGACTGCGCCACCGTCGGCGACATCATCAAGCGGGTCAACAACGAACTCGAATACCGGGCCCAGAACCAGTTGAACGACCCCAGCAGCGGCGGGAGTTGGGAACTTCTTGACGGCCTGCGTTTCGGCCTCAACGACGACAGGAACGCCTTTGCCCTGACCGGCACCGCCGCCGGCGCCTCCTACCAGTTCTACGAGAACCCGGATACCACCCTGACCGTGGCCCAGAAGCCCGCCACCCAACTCGGACTGCTTGGCCGCAAGATGACGGCCACGGACAACGAGACGATCGTATTCGACCGCGTACTCGGCGCCGTCGACTCGCCGATGCTGAAAAACCTTTCCGGAGCGGACGGAGCCGGCATCGGTTCGGCCGGCAATTCCGGCCTGGTTTCGGTTCCGTTTTCCAGCCAGACCAAGATATCGGAGTTGAACGACGGGGCTGGAGTGGACGGTTCCATGCCGCTCCAGATCGCCCTGACCGAGGGCGGCAGCAACGTGGCGGGAACCGGGACGACCATTTTTTACAACATCCTCGACCCGAGCCAACTGAACGCCCTCCTGAACGACGAGACCAAAACCATCGGCGACTTGACGAATTTTATCAACAAGGGCCTGGCCGATTTCGCGGCCGATCCGGCCAACCAGGCGGCCGGCCTGACCGGCATGTACCTTGACATCGACGAGACGAACGGCCGGATGCTCATCGTCGGCGCCCAGGCCGGCTATGGCATCGAGATACGCGGCACGCTGGCGAACAGCCTGGGACTTATGCGCACTGCGGACAGCGGAACCGCCGTCACGGTCGATTCCGCCCAGGAAAGCGCCATCGGGGATGTATATGGCAGCGCCCAAATCATTCCTTCTTCCGGAACATATGTCGAAATCAAGACGACGGACAATTTCGGCGATTTTGCCGACGCGGTCGTCAGCGCCAACGGCGCCAACGGGTTGAACAGCCGTTCCGATCTGGAAGCGCTTATCGCCGGCGGGCTGAAGCTTACCCTGGGCGACGGCAATTACGGCGGCTATGCCTTGAGCAATCCTGTTACGATTGTCGTCGATCTCTCCACTGTCGCCATTGATTACAATGCCACGGTCGGGGACGTGCTTGACCAGGTGAACGCCGCCATCAACAAGGCGGCTTGCGACGGGATCGCCGAGCGGATATTCGGGGCGGGAGCCACCCCCCCGGCGGACTTCAGCGTCAGCGCCCCCCAACTCCGCGTCAATTCCCTCGCCAACGGCTTCCAGTGGACAAACCTGGATTTCAGCAAAAGCTTCAAGGCCGAGGGCAACCTGACCGACGGACTGGGAATTTCCAAGGAATTCAATACCGGCAGCGGCCCGACCATAGGCACCCATCCGCCCGACACCCTGGCCAATTTCAATTTCAGCCCCAGGGCGAACGCATATGTCAAAGAACTGACCCTGGACGGCGCCACCGCCCTGGGAGAACTCAATTACGGCGCCAGCCTCACCTTCGCGGGCGACGAGACGGATGCGCTCACAATCGATCTCGGCGGGACGGCCGGCTCGATCTCCATAACCATGAAGGAATTGCGGGACGGGTTGAACGCCGCCAGTTCCCTGAACACCACTCTCGACCAGTATGCGTCCATGCTCAATGACCTGGTTGCCGACAAACTGGGTTTGAGTCCCGGCGGAGCGGACGGCCTTTTCAAAACGGGCGGGAAAGGGCTGGAAGTCGACGCCGGCAAAATAACGGCCCGTGGCGGCGACAAGCTGGTCATCGACGGTACCGCCGCCGACGCGGTCAAGACCGGCATTTCGGCCGTCAACGTCGCCTCCGTTTCCGCCGGCCAGACGGTGCAGCTGGCCGAACTTCACGCCGGGGAGATCGTCTACGGCAAGGCCGACGGCCTTGGATCCGTCACGCTCAGGCTGGGAGGGAGCGAATACACGCTCTCCACCTCCGGCATGAGCGGCGACAGCACCCTGAACGAACTGGTGGCGAGGCTCAACCAGGAATTGGACGACCAGGGCCTGGCCGACGTGACGTTCACCCTGAACGACGCCGGCACGGGCATCGCCATCAATAACAGTTCGAACCAGGGACTGGAAATCGTCAACACGAAAGACATCAATACGTTGGCCAAAGACCTGGGGCTGATCGACTCCGACGGGAAGGGAATTGAAGTCGAGTCGTACAGCCATTACAACGCCAGTTCCCTCGGCCGGAAATACCTGAGCCGCGCCACCTCGCTTTCTTCCATTCTCGGGAACGGCGTGACGCCCGGAAGCATCAGCGTTACCAACGCCGGAGGCTATACCCGGGTCATCGATCTTTCGAACGCCAAGACCATCGGCGACGTCATCGACGCCATCAATGTCGAGAGCGCGTTCGGCGTCCAGGCCACGATCAATGAACGCGGCGACGGCATAACCCTGATCGAGGCCTATGACGCCGCGTATGAGATACCGGATCCCCTCCCCACCGGCAACATCAGCGTCAGCGACTACGATGGCGGAAGTCTGGCGGAAAGCCTGGGAATAGCCGGACAAGGCACCCGCGACAATGCCTACGGAGCCTCCATTTTTGAGGGCAGCCTCCGCACCGCCATCGACGTCATGAGTTCCGACACGCTGGAAAGCCTGATGTACCGGATATCGGAGCAAGGCTACAAGACCGCCATCATCAACGACGGTTCCAGCACCGCCCCCTACCGGCTCACCATATCCTCCGCCAATACCGGCGAAACCTCGGATTTTGTCATCGAGTCGGATTTGGACATTTTCGGCTTCA
>JAITKH010000096.1 GCA_031278535.1 Planctomycetota bacterium
GTTTCGGCCGCAAGGCGATAAACCAGACACCGTTCCCAACCATCCATGCCGAAACGATGTCCCGCCTTTCCTGTCGCCGCCAATAAGGAGGACATTTCTTCTGCCGTTTGAAGCCGAGAAACAATCCGATCCAATTAACATGACCTCTCTTGGATGCGGCTAACGCGCGCTTGGAGAGTGCGGAGAGGCAAAACAGGATTTTTTCAGGGACGACTATTTATACTCTCTTGGGATACCGCATCATATTGGCTTCGGCAACTTGAACGGTTCATTTTTTCCAAAAAACATTTTGCGAAACATCAGCATATTTCGTATAACATATTGAACATAAGACAATAACAAGGATCAGGGCAGCCATAAGTTTTTTCAGAAAAATTCGCCAAAAATCTTGATCGGATATTGACCCAGGGATAGAAGCTGTACGGGAGTGGTTGCCGATAACTTTGAGGCAAATGATGGCGGGTAGCTACCCCTCCGGTTGAAACTCTTCCCAAAAACTCCATTCGCCATGGATATATCCTGTCCTTTCACCGGCTTGGCTCTTCTCCCTGAAAGGGAGGACATTGAGGAGAGACGTCCGCCGCACCGGCGGTGTGGAAGTGTGAATTGGTGATTTTGTGATCATTTTTTTCATTTCGCCACGAAAAGCGGCTATTTTCATTTTGGGGTAAGCGTCCGGCCAACCCCACCCTTGACAAGGGGAGAAAAAAAGCCCGGTCTGGGCCGGGCTGTGGTTTTTGGCGTGAACGGATTTGCCTCATGCCATTTTCCTTTAATTTTGCATGATATGCCCAAACCAGAGTGGTTGCCAGCGAATTCAGGGTACGTATTGACGGCAATTGCCTCTCCAATTGAAGGCTTCACCGAAAACCGCTTCGGAATGGGTATATGCATAATCCGGTCATATGCGCACAATGATTGTATGGCGTTTTTGTTTTTGATGCGCCGCATCCATGCATCGGCGACGGCGTCATCCAAGTCCTCGACAGCGGAGAAAACGCGAGTCCCGGGGCACTTTTGCCGAATCTCCCGCCATGCCTGTCCGGCGGGATTCAGTTCCGGCGATTTCGCCGGCAAGATTTGCGGCGTCAGCACAATTGGCCGCTGGTGCGCCATCCCGCGCCGTCAAGCGCCAGCGAGGCATGGACGCCCTCGTTGAGGTGGCGTGAAAAATCGGCAGGTACCGCTCCATGGCATCACGGTTCGCTGTCGGAAGAAGGCGGCCGCGCGCATCACCGGTGGCGGGACAGACGGAAGCAAACAGATGGGCCCATTCGTGCTCGGTCTGCCGATATGCCCGGGGACGGCTCCCCCGCTCAACCCTTTGGGAGCCTGCAGACGGCTCCCATCCTGTCCGCGGTCCTGATCGCGGCCGCCACGGCGCCAACCGTGATTGGGAAGGGCATGGAATGCGCCGACTCTTCGGGAATGCACGCCTTGTCCGCCACCGCCCGCAGCTCGGCGTCCCCGATGGCATCGACGCCGATATCCCGCAGGCAGACAGGCAGGCCGACTTCCAGGCAGAAATCGAGTACCTGCCGGAATTCCCGCTCCGGCGCGTTTTCCAGGATCAATTGGCAAAGCGTACCGAACGCCACCTTCTCCCCATGATAGAACGCGTGCGTCCCTCCCAGGATGGTCAGCCCGTCGTGAATGGCATGGGCGGCGGCCAGGCCGCCCGACTCGAAGCCGAGCCCGGACAGCAGGATGTTCGCCTCCACGATGTTTTCCAGCGCCTGCGTGACCACCCCGGCCTCGCAGGCGGCCTTGGCCTTGCCGCCGTCCTCGAGAAGGGTTTCATAGCAAAGCGTGGCCAGGGCCAGCGCCGCCCTGGTCGGTTTGGCCGGATCGCACAGCCTTTCGCGAACGCCGCAGGGCAGCCCGGCATTGACGTTGGCGAAGGCGGCCGAGGCGGCCCGCGCCTCGAAATAGGTGGACAAGGCGTCGCCCATGCCGGAAACGAGAAAACGCACCGGGGCCTTGGCGATGACGGTCGTGTCGACTAGCACCAGGCTCGGGCTTTGCTTGAAATAGGCGTAGTCCTCGAAGGCGCCGTCCTCGGTGTAGACGACGGCGGAATGGCTGGTGGGAGCGTCGGTGGCGGCAATGGTGGGGACGACGATCACCGCGTTTCCCTCCGCCACGCACTTGGCGGTATCAAGCGCCTTGCCGCCGCCGAGGCCGATGGTGCAGGCACAGCCGTTCTTTTTCGACGCCTCACGCAGGCGGGCGATTTCCCGGCGCGAACATTCCCCCGAAAAACCGCTTTCAATCAAGCGAATCCCGAATTTCCCGCTTGTGGCGTCCAGTTTGCCCCTGACCCGTTCGATGTCGCCGGGATGGGCTATCATCAGGGCGGATTCCCCGAAGGTTTTCACGAAATACCCGAGGTTGAGCAACTCGTCCTCCCCCTGGACGTATTTTGTCGGACAAATGAAGGCTTTTCGCATATTTTCCCCTTCCTTCAAGCGGCGGCGGGTGCGCCGTTCCCTATTCTTCCATGCCGATGAGATCGAATTTTTCGAAACTCACCACAACCTCGTGCCGATCATGGACGGCAGGATACTTGATCCTGACCGAGGAGGTGGTGGCTTCGTTTATCCAGCCTTCGCGTGCCGCATCCCATTTTTTCCGGGCAAGAAACTGCGGAAGCCTTTTCCCGTTCAAAGTTACCCAAAAAGCGCCTTTTTCCTCAGTGATCACGTCCAGGAACATGCATTTCAGGGGAGATCGGTATTCGCCGCGCGGCGCAAAGGACAACGCCGTTCTTTCCCCGGCCTTCATCTCCACCGCCGTTTCCCGGTAGATCCCTTCGCGGTAGGCGTTGGTCTTGCCGTCGTCGTCGTACAGTATGAAGGCCGCGTCGCGGCGGGGCGCCGCCACCAGATGGATGTTCTCGATGTCCTGTTCGGCGATGCTTTTCAGGCCCCTGGTGGTGGGGATGATCGCGCCGTCGCGGAGAAACATGGGAATCGACGAAAGCGTGACCGGGATTTCGATTTCCCGGCCGCCTTGATAGAACGCGCGACTGTGCCAATCGTACCAGCCGCAGCCGTCGGGGAGACGGACCCGGCGGGATTGTGCGCCCTTGTCCAGGACATTTGCGACCAGAAGGAAGGGACCGACCATGAAGACGTCGTCGACCTGATCCAGGGCGCGGTCGCCGGGGAACTCCATGATCAGCGGGCGCACTATGGGCAGGCCGGAGAGACCGGCTTCGCGCATCAGGGAATAGAAATACGGAATGAGACGATACCGCAGGGCGATGGCGTCGCGGATGATCGGCAGACAATCCTCATACATCCAGGGTTCGGTGACGGTATTGTCGTTGTTGCAGGAATGGATGGAGAAGCGCGGTTGGAAAATTCCGTTCTGTACCCAGCGCACCAGCAGTTCCGCCTCCGGGGCGGGACCCTGGAAGCCGCCGACGTCGCAGCCGTAGTTTGCGACTCCGGAAAGGCCGATTCCCAACATGGTGGCGATATTGAAGCGGAGCGTCTTCCAGCCGGTGGGATTGTCGCCTGCCCAGGTCTGGGCGTAGCGCTGGATGCCGGCCGACCCGGAGCGGCAGATGACGAAGGGCCGGACGGACGACTTGGTCTCGGCCATGGCCCGATGCGAGCAATAGCACATCATGGTCGCCTGTTGCGCGCGCATGGCCCCGGCCGGCCGAAGCGCCCCTTCGGCGCGGCAAAGCGCCAGGGGATCGTTTATCTCGT
>JAITKH010000156.1 GCA_031278535.1 Planctomycetota bacterium
GTCTTCCGGAAACTGCTTCCCCGGACCATCTGCCTGAGGCTGAAGGACATGTGCCGCGAAGCCGGAATCGACCCCGAGGGCGTGAACCTCTTCTCCATCCGCCGCACCTACGAAAAGGCAATCAGGGAGGAGTAAAGGAACCTAAGTACATGACAATATGTTATGAATGTTTCCCGGGAAATGGCCGCGTACGGCGCCTGCCAGAATCCAATTGACCCCGCGAATTCTTCGGAAGAGGCAAAAAGTACAGTCTGTTTTCCCGCGCCGCGTCTTCGGAACGATTATGGTAAAGAACGACTCCGGCGAAGGCCGATAAAACCTTCGGAGCATACCGGGTCTCCGCCGGAGGGCCGGAATGTCTCTGGCGGCGGCTGTCCCGGCTGTTCCCGGGTTCCGCCGTTTTGTCGGCTCCCACGCATGATGGAGGAAAGCCGTGTCGAAACGATTGGCGGCAACCTTATCCTTGGCGGCGCTGATCTTCGCCGCCATGTTGATTGGCTGCCAGGCGCCTTTTGGACAAGGCGGCGGCGACATTCGTTCTGGAGGTCCGGCGCGGGGCGGAACAAACCAGGCGCCGGCCGAATCCCGCTGGCCGCGGAACGGTTGGACCATGGGCGGCCGGAGGGAGCCGGCCAGCGCCGGTGCCGACAATCCGCTCTATCCCCATATGCCGCGCTACGGCGAAGATTACAATCCCTTCCGATCCGGTTCCGGCGCTCTTGACGGCGATTGGCAATACGGCGAGAAATATCCAGACCACGATCCGGCCAACCCATTGCAAAAAGGGCAGATGGGAGTCGAATACCAGCCGCGGAACTGGGTCGAAAATCTGTACAATCCGAACAGCCTGGGATTGCGGACCCATCGCACCGGGCTTATCAACGGTTTGGTCCAGAACACATTTTCGGAAGCCGGGGGCGATCACAACGTTTCCCTCGATCCCGCCGGCCGCACCATGTTCTACGCCACCACCCGCATGTCGAAAAATCCGAAACTCGCCATGCAGGAGGTGAACGGCAAGGCCTGGACGCTCCTCAGCGACGACACCATGGCCGACATGATGCCGGCGGTGAGTCCGGACGGGAAGTGGCTGGCATGGTGCTCCAATCGTTACGGCAATTGGAGCCTGCTCCTGCGGGAGCTCGCCGCCCCCTCGGGTTCATCCCCGAAACAGCTCACCCGCACCCCGGATGACGACATTCACCCTTCATGGTCGCCGAATTCGGCGTTCCTCGCCTTCAGCCGCTTCAATTCGATGGATGGGCAATGGCAAATCTGGATCCTCGACACCGAAAGGAAGACGTTCACCGCCATCACAGAGGGCCTCTTTCCTTCCTTTGCCCCGATAGCGGTCCGGCAAACGTCCGGGGGGGCGGACGTCTATACCATAGCCTATCAGCGCCATCGCCAACGGGACGTGCCTTGGTTCAGCATTTGGACCATCGACGTGGCCCTCCAGCCAAACGGACGCATGGAGGCGCTGGGTTCTCCAAAAGAGATCGTTTCCTCCAACGATTGGGCCGCCATCACGCCGGCCTGGGCGCCGGACGGACGGTATCTCGCCTTTGCCTCGGTCAGAAAGTCGCCTCTCTCCGAAATGCAGGCGAGAATCTATCGGGCCGACGACATCTGGGCGGTGAAGCTGGACGGCACGGACCTGACCCAGATAACCGACCATCCCGCACCGGACTGGTATCCTTTCTGGGCCAGGGAAGACGGAAATCCGGTTGGCCGCATCTACTTCACATCCAGTCGCAAGGGCAACCCCACCATCTGGAGCGTGAGGCCGCTTATGCCCGGAATGCTCAACGACCTCCGCGAGGAGGCCGAGCGGGAAGCGTCGCGCCAGTGAAACCGTCGAACCCCGAATCGGGGCCGTCCCATCGGCGGCTCCAGAGGCTATGGACTCGATCATGAAGCGGAACGCTTTCATCCGGGCCGCCCTTTTCCTTCTCGGCCTTGTCGCGCTTGCCGGATGCGACGAGGCGAGGTATATCGGCGCCACGCTCGGCTCGAGCTCCAGTCCCTACCAGGAATTCCTGGAGGACCCGGTCGCCCTGACCGCCATCAAAACCGTCGCCGTGTTCCCCTTCGACGATCTCGCCACCCAACCTGGCTTCGATGCCGAAACCTTCGCCAACAGGCTGGCGAACCAGCTTGCCGCCCATGGCCAGGTGCGAGTGATCTTCCCGGCCGAAATGCTGCGCATCGCCACGGGAGAGAATCGCCAGGCCGTGCGCCACAACACCCGGCTGCGGGAAATGAATACCCTGGGACTGGGCGGGGCGGAACAGCCCGATCCGGGCGGCGATCCCTTCCCGGAGAACCTCGGCGAGGATGAACGCCTCCCCCGCCGCCTGCTCAATCCCGTCAAAAACCTTGACGAGGCCGTACGGCTGGCTCGCCGGGCAAAGGCCGACGCCGTTATCGTGGGCGAGGTCTCGGACATTGATTCCTACATGCGGCCCCGCATTACCTTGAATCTGCGCCTTATCGCCACCGGCAACTCGGAGGCAACCGCCAAGGCCATTGCCGAGCTCGCGCAATGGGGAGTGCCCCGTCCTTCCGTCGGGGTCGGTTCCGGCGTCGTGTATATCCGCCAGGAGTCCTTCGACAGCCGGATCGGCAGCGTCGGCCTCGATGTCTCCCGTTATGGCAGAACCCATTTGATTGACGATCATCCTTACGATACCGAAATTTATGTGCGCAGTCTTACCCATTACTACGACGTGGTGGCCAATCGGCTTGCCCGTTCCTATATGGAAGCGCGGAAGAAGGCGGTTGCCGAGGCGGAAAAGCGCGCCCGCGAGGAAGCCAGGATGGCAAAACGGGATCAGGATTCGGCATCCCGGCGGCTGTTGGCCCTGATGGAACGGGATTCCCGCATTCCGGACTATGAAACCGACGCTGTCGGCCAGGACTATTTCGATCAGGCCTTTCCCGACCGCCGGAACGTATCGGCGGCCGGGGGAGAGGATCGGCGCATCCAGTCCTGGCGGCCTGAAGGCCGGGACATCCGGCCGGCCACCCCGGCCGAGCGCTTGGCCCGGGACGGGAACATTCCCGAAAACGAACGCGGTCGAGGCCTGGACGGCCACGCGTCCGTGATGGACGCCGCCTTCCCCGACGCCGACGCCTTGATGGAAGGAAACCTCGGGAATTCCCGCGATCGCGGCTGGCGACCCGATCACTACAACCACGCCAATCCCCGGAAATCCGCCCTGCTCTACGATCCGGGGGAATTCCAGGGCAATGGACCCGGCTGGTAAGTTTGAAACGGAATTTTTCCCGCGTCTTCCCGGAGATCCAAAAGCGGATTTGTTAAGGTTGTTATCCTGCGGGCGGCGTGAAATTGCGGTTTTCGATCGGAGAGATTTTTCATAATTTCAACCCGGCGCCGGGATAACTTCATATTATTCAATAAAGTAGAGTTTCGAGAATTCCCGCAATGCCGTCTGAAAGCCGCGGTGTGCGCATAAATCTTCGGATCGCCTGTAATTCCTTATCGCCGTTATGGACAAAAGTTTACTGGTCCACCAAAAAAAACTTGCGGGAAAACTGGGATTTCATACAGAATTTCCGGCAGGAATATTTTGGGAATGGCGAAGACACTATTCCCGGAGCTTGGCGGATGGCGTGCGAGACGGGAACCGCAAGGAACTCGCCCGCTCGATTGCCCCCGGTTCATCTGGCAACCGTCCGCGGGGAAGTGAATTCCCCTCCTGCGGCGGCGGCCGATACCGGAGCAAACGGATTTCGACGCCCGCAAGGCCGGTCTTTTCAGGCCATAAGGCCCTTGCGAAATGCGGCGGCCGATGTTTTGCGATTGCGGATAGGTATTTCTTGCCGGGCTGAAAACTGTTTTTTCGGCGGTGGCATCATCATTCGCTTTTGGGGGATGGGGAATGACCAAGGTAATCGACGCCAACAACATCAGGTATACGAAACGCCACGAATGGGTGCTGCTGGAGGACGAGATCGCCACCATCGGCCTGACCGATCGCGCCCGGTCGGAAATGGGTGAAATCACTCTCGTTGAATTGCCGGCGGCGGAAGTGGAATTCCAGGCCGGCGACGAGGCCGCCACCCTGGAGTCAAAGAAAGACAGTCTCGTGGTCCTCGCTCCGCTGGACGGGGTGGTGACCGAAGTGAATCAGTTGCTGGAGGAAACTCCGGAATTGATCAATTCCGATCCATATGGCGACGGCTGGCTATTTCGCCTTGAACTGACCGACATCGGACCGTGGAACGATCTGATGACGGCCGAAGAATACGAGATCTACGCGGATCGCTGATCGGCGGGAGCGGCGCGGCTCAATGCCCGGCCCATGCTTCGCGCCGCTCTTGCGCCGGACACAAGACCGCTTGCCTCGCGTCAAACCCATCCGGGCGGACGAAAGCTCCCGCCCGGAGAATCTCGCGATTGAGCCGTTCCGGAGGATTGTTCGTCCGAAGGCTTCGCCAATGCCCGCAGGGAAACGCATAATGCCATTCAAACTTCGGGAAAATGGCATAATACGACGGCTCATGTTCTCGAATAAGTGACGAACGCATCAATCCGTATTGGAAACCGTGAATTGATTCTTGCGATCACTTATTTGCGGACATGAACCAAAAAAAGAATGGATACACCCATGCCGCAAAGGGAAGCTATTCCGCCTCCCCATCTGGCAGGGCGTCGAGGTTGATTGGGCGCCAGGCCGGATCGTCATCCAGTCCTTCGGCGTCCGAATCCAAAAGTTCCGCTTCGATAGCCTCCCGCACAGCCTCGAAAGGCTCGATTTCGGCCGGGGCCGGGGCCGCAATCTCCATTGCCTCCGGCGGCAGGGAATTCGGGTTGGCGTCGGTCAGGCGCGCCTCGCGGATGAGACGGCTGATGCGATCGGCGGTTTCGAGGGAGGAATCAAGTTCAAAGGAAAGCTCGGGTATGACTTTCAGTCCCAAGGGCCGGCCAATCATCCGCCGCAGACGCGAGGCGTTTCGGGCCAGTTCCTCCATGACACGCCTTTTGTCGCCGTCTTCGCCGTATACAGACACCCCGACCCTGGCGTACCGGAAATCGGGCGAGACCTCGCAGCCGGTAACGGTAAGGAAGCCAAGATCGACGTGTTTCAGATTGCGGAAAGCGTCCACCAGTTCCTGGATGATCCGCTTGCCGACCCGCTCCTGGCGTCTTGTTGGCATCAAAGTTTTCTCGCCACCTCCTCGATGGAGAAGGCCTCGATGACATCGCCCTCCTCGATGCCGTCGTAGCCGGCGATCTTCAGGCCGCATTCAAATCCGGCCTTGACCTCCCGGACATCGTCCTTCACTCGCCTGAGACTTTGGATCGTTCCTTCGTAAATCACGACCTGGTTCCGGAAGAGGCGAATGCGGTTGGTGCGCTGCACCTGGCCGTCCAACACATGGCAGCCGGCGATGGCTCCGACCTTCGAGGATCGGAAGACCTGGCGGATTTCCACATGCCCTTGGACGATCTCCTTCTCCTCGGGCGGCAGGAGTCCCTCGAGGGAGGCTTTTATGTCCTCGAAAATCCGATAGATAATATGGTAGGTGCGTATTTGTACCCCGAGGCTCATGGCCGCAAACCTGGCCTGGCTCTCCGCCCCCACGTGGAAGCCGATGACGATGGCGTCGGAAGCGTCGGCGAGGATGACGTCGGCATGGTTGATCCCGCCTACGGCGGCGTGGATGATGTTTACGCCGACCTCTGACGTGGCCATCTCCCGAAGCGTCTTCTCAATGACTTCGAGCGAACCCATCACATCGGCCTTGACAATGACCGAAAGCTCGCGTTTTCCCGATCCGGCCAGATGGCTGGTCAGGTTTTCCAGCGTTACGTGCTGCCGCTTGGCCATGGCGGCGGCGCGGGATTCCCTTTCCCGCTGTTCAGCGATGGCCTTGGCCTTATGGAGATCGGCCAGAATGAAGAACTTGTCGCCAGTCTCCGGGACGGCCGAGAGTCCGGACAGCCGGACCGGCATGCCAGGACCGGCTTCCTGGGCGGGGCGGCCAAATTCGTCGAACATGAAGCGGATTTTGCCGTAGCCGTTGGAACAAAGGATGATGTCCCCGACATGGAGGGTGCCGTCGGTCACCAGCAGGGTGGCGATTACCCCCTGGCCCTCCGACATGCTGGCTTCGATCACGAAGCCGGTGGCTTGGCGATCAGGGTTGGCCCGGAGTTCCAACACTTCGGCTTCAAGCAGAATGCGTTCGATCAGATTGTCCATCCCCTCTTTGGTATGGGCCGAGACGTTCACCATGCCCACCTGACCTCCCCATTCCTCCGGGAGCAGATTCAGGCGGTTTGCCAATTCCTGCCGTACCCGGTCGGGATTGGCGGCGGGGAGGTCGCATTTGTTGATGGCTACCACCACCGGTACGCCCGCGTTCTTGGCATGGGCAGACGCCTCCTCGGTCTGGGGCATGACTCCGTCGTCGGCGGCGACCACCAGCACCGCTATATCCGTAAGATTGGCGCCACGCGCCCGCATGGCGGAAAACGCCTCGTGGCCGGGGGTGTCGAGGAAGGTGACCCGCTTGCCGTTCCGGACAACGGAGTACGCGCCAATGTGCTGAGTGATGCCGCCGTGTTCCCCATCCACCACCCGGGTATTGCGGATGGCGTCGAGGAGGCTGGTCTTGCCGTGATCGACATGGCCCATGAAAGTGACCACGGGCGGACGTTCCGCCAATCGCCCGGCAAAATCCTCCGACTGCTGCCGTTCCTCTTCGACCAATTCCTCTTCCAGATCGTCCTCATTCTCCCACTTGAGGGGGATGGCGAATTTTGACGCAATCCGGTTGATGTCCTCTTCGGAAAGGATGTCGTTGACTTGAACCATGCCGCCTTGGGACAGCATGAAGGAAAGGATTTCCTGGAGCTTGACTCCCAAGGCGACCGAAATGTCACGGAGCGTCATGCCGAGGCGCACTACAGCCTCCTGGCCGGGAGCGCGGGGAATCGGTGCCGCGATGCGACGGCTGCGCGAACGCCTTCCCACCACACGACGCTGCCCGCCCCGGCCGGAGCGGCGGCGACGGCCGCTGCCCGCAAGTGAACGGGTAAAGTCGTTGTCGATCTCGGCGAAGCTTGCCGGCAACTCGTTATGGAGTCGCTTTGATTTGAAATCGGCCCGTTTGTGTTTAAAACCGGACAGGCTCCTCTCCGCTTGATCGTCAACCGAAAGGATGCTCCTGGCCGCCTCTTCGATGACGAGGGGGGCGACCGCGGCGTCAAGAGCCGATTCCTCCTGGACAAGTTCCTCGCCGCTTTCGGCCAGATCGTCGAATCCCCAGTCCACTTCGGAGGATCGAGAACGCCGGGAAAGCCTGGTTTTTTTCTCGGCGACGTCTCGCTCGTCGTCCTGGCTGGCGCGCAGTTTGGCCTTTACCCTGTGCTTCTGGATGGGTTTTGCCGCGAGATCGGCGCCGGGGGAAATCGGTTGCTCCGGCGGATGCGCCCCGGCCGGGGAACGCGGGGAGAGACGTTTCGCTCCGGTCTTTGCAGCCGGCCCGGCAGCGGAACGCCGAATTTCGCCCTCACCCGCCTTGCCGCCGGCGGTTTTCGAAGCGGCCAGCTTGATGGCGGCGATGGTGTCCGCCGATGCCTGGCCCACAGCCGCGCTGCCGCGAACGGTGGTTCCCAGACGTTTGATGACGGGGGGAGGAGCGGGCGGCGGCTTGGGGCTGGCCGGTTCGGCCGGAAGAATTGATTCCTGGGCCGGGATCGGGGCCGATTCAGCCTCCGTTGCCGATTCTGGCATTTTTTTCGCTTTGGGCGCGTCCCTGGTTTTTCCCGCAGCCCCGGCACGGATCGGGGGGGAGGCCGCATCCTTGTCGCCGTCCCGGTCCGGGGAGGCCGGCTGGGGCAAAATCGTCGCGGCGGCCGGCGCTTCCGGTTGGGCGACCGCGGCCGATCCGGCCGGCGCTTCAATTTGGCGGGCAACGGCCGGATGCCTTGCCATCATCTTTTTTTTCTTGACGGCCTTCTCAGGCGGCGGAGGAATCCAATCCGTTCTTGCCTGTTCGGCGACCCATTTTTCCACCTCGCCGGAGATGTCGCTCAGGGCGTCCT
>JAITKH010000162.1 GCA_031278535.1 Planctomycetota bacterium
CAACAACGAAGAGCCGAATACGTTTGCCGCGCAAGCCTACGACGCCATCAAACTCCTGGCCGCCGCGGCGGAGCGGGCGGCCACGAAGGGCGAACTCACCCGAAAGAGCTTGCGGGACGAGTTGGCGGCGACCAAGGATTTCGAAGCGGCTTCCCAGAATGCCATCACCTACAGCCCCACCCGGCAATTGGCCGATGCCCAGTCGTTTCCGGTGGTGGCCAGGAATGGCGACTTCGTTCCATACGGGCAATAGGGAGGGGAATGTCGATCGGAGCCGTCTGGACAAAAGCGGGCGAGCCGGCGCAATCCGGGTTTCAGGGGAGGGGGAAAGCCACCCATGCTGGAGCAGCAATTGCTGAACGGAATGATCCTTGGCAGCCTGTATGCCTTGTTGTCGGTGGGTTTCTCCCTCATCGTCGGCATCCTCAAAATGATCACTTTCGCGCACGGCGATGTGTTCATGGCGGGCGCCTTTTCCGGCCTCGTGGCGCTGCTCGTCTTTCCCCACAGTTTCCTTGCCGCCCTGGCGGGAGCGGTGGCCGGGGCGGCGATCCTGGGGGCAATCACGGAATGGGCGGCCTTTCGCCCATTCCGGAGCGGTCCGGAAATGGCGCCCGCCCTTGTCACCATCGGATTTTCCATCGTTCTCCAGGCGCTGGTGCTGCTTGTGGCCGGCGCCGACACCAAGCCGTTTCCCTTTGAACTGGATTTCGGCCGGTGGACGGTGTCCGGGATCACGGTTTCCGGCCTGGAACTCGCCACTATCGGGACGGCACTGGCGGTTCTCGCCGGCCTGGGACTGGCAATTGCCGGGACCAGGTGGGGGTTGGCCCTGCGGGCTACCGCCGCCCACTACCAGGCGGCCCAAATCATGGGGATAAACACCGACAGGGTGGTATTGGCGGCGTTTGTCCTGGGTTCGGGCCTGGCCGGGTTGGGCGGCTTGCTCTTCGGCGCCTATTACGGGGCTTTTTATCCGCTCATGGGCGTCGTGATTTCCATGAAGGCCTTGGCCGCCGCCACCCTCGGGGGCATCGGCAACGTCGGCGGGGCGATTATCGGCGCCTATCTCCTGGGGATTATCGAGAACCTGGTTGCCGGATACCTTTCCGCCAACTACCGCGACGTCATAGCCTTCGCCATCCTGATCCTGGTGCTCTTGATCCGCCCGGCCGGCATCCTGGGACGCGGCGAGGAGGAGAAAGTCTGATGCCGGGCGCCGTCAGGAGAAATCCCGCCCTCGTGGCGCTGCCGCTGGCGGCGATCCTCCCCTTTTTCGTCGACAACAACTATGTGTTCCATATCCTGGTGGTGGCGGGGATATACATGGTCTTGTCGATGAGCCTGAACCTGCTCATCGGCTATACCGGCCTGTTTTCCTTTGGGCATGCCGCGTTCTACGGGACGGGCGCCTACGCCTCGGCGCTTCTGTCGCTTGGCTGCGGCTTGCCGTTTCCGGCCGCCTTTCTCGCCAGCGGCCTGTTGACGGCGGTTTTCGGCGTGACGGTCGCCTTTCCGGCCCTGCGGCTCAAGACCATCTTTCTGGCCATCGCCACCCTGGGGCTGAACGAAATCGTGCGCCTTTTTCTCACCAATCTCGACGACGTGACCGGTGGGCCGGCCGGTCTGCCGGGCATTCCACTGCCGGACCTGTGGCTGGTCCGGCTTGAACAGCCCCAGGATTTCTACCTGGCGGCAATCGTTTTCGTGACCGCGGCGTACTGGGCTCTTTCCAACCTTCTCCTGAAACGGCACGGCCGCGCGCTCAAAGCCATCCGGGACGACGAGATCGCGGCCAAGGCGGTCGGCGTCAACATCACCTCCTACAAGGTGGCGGTTTTCGGCATATCCGCATTTTTTGCCGGCCTTGCCGGGAGCTTTTTCGCCCATTACATCACCTACATCAGTCCGGACAGTTTCGGCCTGTCCGAATCCTTCGCCATCATCGCCATGGTGGCACTGGGCGGGATGGGCGACTTGCGGGGTTCCCTCATCGGGGCGTTCCTGCTCTGCGTCATTCCCGAGGTTTTCAGGAGTCTCCACGATTTCCGGGAACTGATTTACGGTTTTACCATAATGCTCATCGTCAGGATGCTGCCGGGCGGGATAGCCGGTTGGACGCGCAATCCGGGCGGCTGGTTGCGGAGGCGCCGGAACGATGATTCCCGGCCGGCGGACCCGCGGCGAGAGGCGGAATCGTAATATGCGGATGGTCGAAGTCAGGAAGGCGTCGAAATCCTTCGGCGGCTTGTCGGCGCTGAAGGACGTGGATCTCGGCATGGAGGACGGGGAGATACGCGGCCTGATCGGCCCCAACGGCGCCGGAAAGACCACGCTCTTCAACCTCATGGCCGGCAATTACCGGGCCGATTCCGGGAGTTTCCTCTTCGACGGGCAGGAGATGTTCGGCCTCGGCATTGACGAGCGGGTATCGCTTGGGATTGTCCGGACTTTCCAGAATATCCGCCTGTTCGGGAGCATGACCGTGCTCGACAATGTGAAAATGGGATTCCATTGCCGCGCCTCGACCGGCTGGCTGTCCGCGGCGTTCAATTTGCGCCGGTCCGCCAGGGAGGAAGCCTGGATGGCGTCAGAGGGCGAACGCCTGCTGGATGAGCTCGATCTCCTGCCGCATCGCGGCGAACAGGCGAAAAACCTGTCCTACGGCAACCAGCGGCGCCTGGAAATAGCGCGCGCCTTGGCGACCCGCCCCCGCCTGCTGATGCTGGATGAGCCGGCGGCGGGGATGAACGAGTCGGAGGGCCGGCAGCTTCTCGATCGCATACGGGCCATACGCCGGTCGGGAATCACCATCCTGGTGGTCGAGCACGACATGAACCTGCTGATGACGGTTTCGGATCGGGTGACCGTGCTGGCACACGGCCAGAAAATCGCCGAAGGGACGCCGGCGGAGGTGCAGACCGACGGGCGGGTGATAGCGGAATATTTGGGGAGAGAGGCCGATGCTTCGGGTCACTGACCTAAAAGCCTGGTATGGCAGCCTGCGGGCGCTGCACGGCCTGGACTTCTCGCTGGAGGCGGGGGAAATCGTCACGCTTGTCGGATCGAACGGGGCGGGAAAGTCCACCGTCCTCAAAAGCCTGATCGGCCTGTTGCGCAAGAAGAGCGGCGAGATCCGGTATTTGGACAGGGATATCGGTGGATGCGCTCCGGCCGAGGTGTTGGGAATGGGCATTGCCATGGTGCCGGAAGGGCGGTGGATTTTCCCAAATCTCACGGTCGGGGAGAATCTGCGCCTGGGCGCCTACAGCCGGCCGGGCAAATCGATCCCGGCCGCCCTGGAGCGGGAATTCGCCCGTTTCCCGGTGCTGGCGGAGCGGCGCGCGCAGAAGGGCGGGACCCTGAGCGGCGGGGAGCAGCAGATGCTGGCCATCTCCCGCGCCCTGATGTCGGATCCCAAGCTGCTTCTGCTGGACGAGCCGTCGCTCGGTCTGGCGCCGCAAATGATGGAAAAGGTCTTTGTCCTGATCCGGGAAATCCGGAAGAGCGGCATCGCCGTTCTCCTGGTGGAACAGAACTCCGCCCAGGCCCTGGCGATCGCGGATCGCGGCTATGTGTTGAGTTCCGGGAAAATCGCAATCGAGGGAGAGGGACCGAAACTGCTTGCCGACACCCGCATCCAGCGGGTATACCTTGGCTATCGGGACGCCGGGAGCGGAATTTAGGCTGCGGGGTTGCGGAGGACGGGCGATGGCCGGGGAACGGGGCATGCTGGAGCGAAGGCGCATAGAGGCGGAGATCGTCAAGCCGATTTACGCAATTCTGGCGCGGGAGTACGGCGAGGAAAGAGCGCGGGAGATAATCGCCGAGGCGATCGGCGCGGCGGCTCGCGAGGCCGGGCGCCAGGCGGCTGTCGCCGTCGGCAGGCCCAGCCTGAAAACGTTCGTTGAATTGTTTCCCCTCTGGATCAGGGGAGGCGCACTTGAAATCGACATTCGGCGCCAGGAACCGGGACATTTCGATTTTGACGTGACGCGCTGCCGCTACGCCGAAATGTATCGGGAAATCGGGTTGGGCGACGAGCTGGGGGTTTTGCTGTCCTGTAACCGGGATGCCGCCTTTATCGATGGATATGCCCCGGGAGTGCGGCTTTTTCGGGAGGGAACCATCATGCGGGGCAATGCCGTTTGCGATTTCCGGTATAGCGATCCGGAGGCGGCGGAAGAAAACGCGCCCTGACTTTTTTGGAAAACTGGAAAGTGGAGAAGACTATGGGCGAGAAAAGCGAAAGCGATGTCTCACCGGTTCCGCGATTCAATCTCAGTCGGGAGGAATACCTGAAAATGGACCCCGTGGAGTTCCGGGCCCGCTTTCGGGAGCGGTTGCACCATACGCTGGAAATCCAGACGTACGCCGCCATCCATTTTGGGAAAGCGTTGAGTCCCGAACAGACCAAAACGGTGGAAACCCTGCTGGAACTCTGGCAGGAAAGGGGGCTGCCGGCCGATCTGCCCGATTGCCGATGGGGAAAGACGATACTCCAGTTCGCCAGGAAAACGCAGACCGGCGAAACGGTCGACCTTTCTCCCTACGCGACCAAACCGGTCGGCAAGGATGGATACGAACTTTTCAGGCGTATCGTCGGGGAAAGGAGATCGGTTCGCCATTGGAGCGACAGGGAGGTTCCCGATTCGCTGATCGACGAGATTTTGCGCACCGGGACCTGGGGAGCCCATTCCTGCAATCTGCAATCCGTCCGCTTCGCCGTTGTACGCGAGAAAAACGAGCCCGGCTTGTTTCGGGGAGCCGACATTCCCGGTGGTCCTGTGCATCTGGTGGCGCTTCAGGACGAGCGCGTGTACCGGGCCAATCCCCTGAATCCGGTGCGGAACCGGCTGATCGACGTCGGCGCGGCGGTTCAGAACATGGTCCTGGCCGCGCACGCCCTTGGACTTGGCGGCGTCTGGTTGACGTTTTCCGATGCCATGCTGGAGCGTCTCTACAAGCGATTCGGACTTCCCGAAGAGGTGAAGATCGTCACTTATCTTGACGTCGGCTATCCGGCCCAGACGCCCGCCCCTCCGCTGCGCCTGGATCTGGATGAGACGGTCCTGGTCCGAATCTGACCGGAGATTCGGCATTCGAATGAGATGAAGAGGAATACCTTGTGACATTGCCTTCTGCGAAGGAGTGGCGTGACCATTCAATGCGTTAGAAATCGTAGCATCTTCTGAAGAATTTGTGGAGACAATTGGATTCTGGCAGATCACGACTATCGGTAATCTATTCAACGTCAAGATATCATGCTTTCATCAGCGTATATTCAATATCATTTTGACTCATCTTCAACAGGGTGCTTCATCTTCGACAATCAAAATTTTCAACTATAGCATTTTCAAGGGACTATGATTTTACAAAAGGGTGTACTGCCACACTTTTCCTTGCTTTAGACAGATGCGTGGGTGAAGAATGGGAGTCATGGCGATTGCCGATTAAGTAGTCGTCCCTGAAAAAATCCTGTTTTGCCTCTCTGCACTCTCCAAGCGCGTGTTAGCCGCATCCAAGAGAGGTCATGTTAATTGGATCGGATTGTTTCACGGCTTCAATTTGCAAGCTTTCTTGGACAGGAATCCAAAATCTTGCAAAATATACCCGTAGCGAAATATTTTTCGGTTGGAGTTGAGGAAGGGGTTGACAAGGAGGGGCACTGTACACGAACAAAATTGATTATTTTATCTACAATCATTTGAAATGGAAGGAGGTAAAGGGGAACATAACGGCTGTCAACTCTCACCGGGACCACCGGAGGAGACCGCTATGTTCC
>JAITKH010000277.1 GCA_031278535.1 Planctomycetota bacterium
ATGTATTCGCCGATCTGGGGATCGGATCCAGCTGCCGGATTCGACAACATGGCGTCCAGCTCCCGGAGCCGGGCAAAACGGAACTCAAGCTTGGATCGGAGTTTCTGGTCAAGCATGACGCACTTTCCATCAACATTCAGGTTGCTAACCAAGCAGGCGGGTTCCTCGCGATCCCCGCCTCTCGCACCACCGGTTTCGACAGCCTGTCGAGCCTCCCGGGAGAAGGCGCATGACTATCCCTCGGCGCGGGGCGGATGTACCCTGACGGCCTCCAGTGCAACGCCTGGCGTACCTGCCGGAGGCTGCCTTGCCCGACCGTCCGACCTTCGTATTCCGCTTCCTGTTCGTCCCGTCCAAGTTTTGCCGCCGGCATGGGATGTCGATCTCCATTCCAGCCGAAACCCTTATCATATCATTTTTCGTCATGCTTGTATAGCTGTATCATCTGGAGAACGCGAGCGCCGTCATGATTGTATTGTCCGGGCGGCATCACGCTGTCTTCGAAAGGTGGAGAAGGATAGTATCGGGCGTGAAGACATTGTACACGTTCACGGGTCAAAAACGCCGTTTTGCAGGGGTTTCGACAATTCGTTTTCCAAACCCCAGGGGATTTTGCCGGAATTGGGCATTTTCGGACAGTTATGCGCTCAAAAAACCTTGAGAAAAGGCTCTTTTGATCCGTGAATGAGTACGGGAATTAAACGACACTGATTCCATCGGCACATGTCTTGACATGCCGGGCCGGCTGCTTTACAATAGATTCGGCATTATGCTTTCATAGGTGGCGATCCCACTGGATGGAGGAAGTCGACGATGGCTGAGGATACGCTCACGATATGATTCCAGACGAATTGATGCAAAGTTTCATCATGGAGGCGTCTGATCTGCTGGACGATATCGAGCCTTCTTTGATCGAATATTCCCGCCTGGGAACTCCAGAGGAACGGATGGAGGTCGTCAACCGCGTCTTTCGGCATTTTCATTCCATAAAAGGGAGCGCCGGTTTCGTTTGCCTGGACGACATTTCGCACATCACCCACGAAGCTGAAACGCTTCTGGAGTTATACCGGCGCGATGCGGCCAGGATAATTCCCAACAGCGCCATCAATCTCCTCTGTCGAACTGTTGACATCATCCGCGCCCAACTGGCTCAGGAATCTGGCGATGCGGCCAGGAAGGAAGGAAGCAACCTGGACGCTATTATAACCGAGATCAAGGGTGAAATATCCGCAATCAAAAAAGGAAGAGCGGGCATTTCCGTCGTCAACATCAACGCCGAAGAGAAGGCGGCGACGGAACCCGCCGATGGAATGCCGGCTGATTCCCCCCGCATACCGGAAAATCCAACCCGGATTCTGGACAAACCAAAAACCACCAGGATCTCCAACCCCAATCCCACCCCCTCCTCCGACAAGCCGGTCGGCAAGGTTTCCGGACAGGCGGGAAAGGACAAAACCAGGGAACGCACAAGCCAGCACGTTGTCCGCACGAAAACCGCGACTCATGACACGGCTCGAATAATCCGCGCCGCAAGATCGCCTTCCGCCAATAAAATGGACACCAGCGAATTCGCTGGGAAATACGTTGCCGAAGCGAACGAATTGCTTGAGCAGATTGAGCAGGCCCTTCTCAACGCCGAGCAGCATCCAGACGAATACGCCGATTCCATCCAGGACGCACTGCGATATCTCCACAGCTTCAAAGGAAACAGCGGCTTCATGAATCTTTCGGATTTGGAACGGCTCAGCCACCGTATGGAATCCGAAGTTGAAAAGAGCAATTCCCTTTCGATTGGACTGGAATCGCAAGTGTTCGACGCGCTGCTCCAGCTTATCGATTCACTCCGACAGGGGGTTCTTGATTTTTCCTGCGGCGGGACCGGGAAAATCCTCGAAGCCGACGAATATATCGCCATGCTGGACAGTCTTTCCGAAAAACAAGCCGGGAAAAACCAGGAGAATCAGGGCCAGTCGATCAATCGATCAGGTACAGTGGATGTGGATTTGTCCGCCATGGCGAATCTTCTTCCCGAAACCTCGGTTCTGCCCGATACGTCCAACCGCACCGCTCCAGAAAAAAAAGGCGATGCCGAGAATGCGGCGATAGGCACAATCGCCTCTCCGGACGACGGGAATACAACCAGGGTGCTTTTGGTCGGCAACGCCTCGTCCCTTGAGAACTTGACCGAACTCCCGAAAATGGATTCAATTTTCATCAATCCGCTGCCCGCATTGTCCGGGGATGGACCACCTCCTCTCCAATCCCCCGCCACGCAACTGGAGATGAACTCCGATATTCCCCAGCCGAGGCAGTCAGACAGGGCGACTGCGGTTTCGTCGTTCGGCAAGCCTGTCGCCTCGTTCGCCCGTCAGACTTCAATGCAAACAATCAAGCCGAGAGAAAAAGACGGGCCGGTTGCAAATGCCGCCAAGAAAAGAAACTCCTCCGACCAGGCCGCGGGCAGGAACGATATTCGGGTGGATCTCCGCAAACTCGACGGGATGCTCGATTTGGTGGGAGAATTGGTCATCGCGGAGGAGATGGTGACTCGTCACCCGGTGGTATGGAATGCCGAAAACGAGTCTCTGGAGCGGGCGGTACACCAATTGCGGCGAGTGACCAATTCGCTCCAGGACATGGCCACATCCGTTCGCATGATTCCCCTTGCCCCTACTTTCCGCCGCATGACGCGTCTGGTATACGATCTCTCTGTCAAAGCTGGAAAACAAGTGGACTTGATTCTCCTGGGCGAAGACACCGAAGTGGATCGGACGGTAATCGAACGCATCTCCGATCCCTTGGTGCACATCATTAGGAACGCCATCGATCACGGCATCGAGCCGCCGGCCGTCCGGGTCGCCCTTGGCAAATCCGAAACCGGAAGCATCACTATCGAGGGACACCACGAGGGAGGCGAGGTGTGGGTGGTGGTAACGGACGACGGCCGCGGTCTTGATCGTGACGCAATCCTCGCCAAGGCCATTTCCCGCGGCCTGGTGACGAACGACGGGGCCGAACTCACCGACAATCAGGTTTTTCATTTCATCTTCGAGCCTGGCTTCAGTACCGCCACCAAAGTCACCGACATTTCCGGACGCGGTTTCGGGATGGATGTCGTGAAGAAGAATATTGAGAAGCTTTCCGGAAAAATAGACATCCGAACCCGCATGGGAGAGGGGACTGCGGTGGTCATGCGCATCCCGCTCACTCTTGCCATCATCGACGGCATGCTGGTGCGATCCGGCGACACCCGGTACATCATACCGCTTCTCTCCATCCGGGAGTCGCTCAAACCCGATGTTTCTCAAATCTTCTCGACGCCGGACGGGCAGCAGATGGTACGCATCCGGAACGATCTGGTACCCATCGTAAAGCTTAACGAAACATTTTCCCGGGTGAGGGCATCCCGCGATCTTGTGGACGGCATTCTTATGATCGTGGAAGGGGAGGAAGGGGAGGTCGTCGCCTTGTTTGCGGACGAACTCCTGGGGCAGCAGGAAACGGTGATCAAGGGTTTGTCCGGTTGGCTGAAGCATTCCCGCGGCGTGTCCGGGTGCACTATCCTGGGAGACGGAGAGGTGGGGCTGATCCTGGATATTGGCGCGATCGTCAAGCTGGCGCGGCATTCAAATTGAGGCCCGGAAGCCTGTTCGCCATCGCGCCCCTTTCGTGGCGGCAAGGAGAAACAGCGATGCGGCAATCCATATTGGATGATTTCTGGGGTGAGGACGACGAAGACGATGACACCCAGAAAGACAAATACCTAACCTTTCGGTTGGATATGGAGGATTATGGCATTGAAATCCGCCATGTGAAAGAAATCATCAGCATTCAGAAGATAACCGAGGTTCCCGATCTTCCGGACTTTGTCAAGGGGGTGATCAACCTGCGCGGCCAGATCATCCCGACGCTGGATCTCAGGATGCGCTTCGGCCTGACTCCGAAGGATTACGACGAGCGCACCTGCATCATCATCACCCATATGAACGAAATCCTGGTGGGAGTGATTGTAGACACTGTAAACGAAGTTCTCGACATCCCTGCGGAAATGATTTCCCCGCCGCCCTCGGTCCAAAGGGGCGCGGCGCACCGATTCATTTCCGGACTGGGACGCGTCAGGGACGATGTCAAGATCATCCTGAACGCGGAAAAGCTTCTCCACGAGGAGGAAATCGAAGCGTTGGAAACGGTGCACTGACTAGATCGTGCGGGTTCGGGTCTGGCTTTCACGCTGAACATGACTCCCTGGATTTGAATGGAGACGATATGAATAGTTACGGAAACTCGAAACTGAAAAAATTATTCCTTACGTTTCTTACGGAGTTTTTGGTTTCGGTCGCCATCGCTTATTTGGTGGATTCTCTCCTGTCTGGAGAAGACGACATTCGGCCAATGGCTCTTTCCGCCCTGCTTTTTGCCATGGCGGTTTTTGTTACGCTCACTCTGCTTCTTGCCGGCTCCTGGTTGACGGGAAACGATACCGTTTCCTTCGCCACGCTTTCCGACTTCGTATCGCTTCCGATACTTGTCGTCGACGCCAACAATTGTTACGAGTTCATGAACCTGGCGGCTGAGAAATTGTTTCATGGAAAACGCGAAGAAAACACCGACAAGAGGATCGACCCCCGGATCGAGCCGCTGCTGTCGGAAAATACGCGGGAGACCGATTTGCTTCTCGCTCAAGCCACCCTGGAGTTGGATAATTTCTCCTTCCACGTGACCATTCACCCGGTTTCCGACCAAAACGGAGCCACTCCCAGGCGGCGGATCGTGATTCTCCATGACGTAAGCAGCCTTGGACGACTGAAAACAGTCCTGCGGGAAATCGACGAATCGGTGTCCATCCTCAACGAAAACGCCAGCAAGATATCCACCTCCTCCGTCACCTTGTCCCAGGGAGTTACCGAACAGGCCACGTCGTTGTCGGTCATCACCAACGGCATGAGCGAAATCAGCGCCAAAATTCAGGGCAATGCCGACTCCGCCGTCAAGGGAACGCAACTGGCGGCCCAGGCGAGAGAGGCTGCGGAACGCTCCGGCAACGAAATAACCAATGTCCTTTCCGCTATGACCGACGTCCAGGATGCCGGCATCCGTATCGCCCGTATCGTAAAGCTTATCGACGATATCGCCTTCCAGACCAATCTGCTGGCTTTGAACGCCGCTGTCGAGGCAGCCCGCGCCGGCCGCCAGGGCAAAGGTTTCGCGGTGGTCGCCGACGAAGTCCGCAATCTCGCCGGGCGCAGCGCCAAGGCCGCCAAGGACACAGCCAGCATGGTCGAGGACGTCACCGAGCGTATCGGCAACGCCAGTTCCTACATAGCGAAACTCAAGGAAATTCTCGGGAACATAGTCCAGGACGCCATCCGCATGGCCGATTCATCGGCATCTTCCTCCGCGACCTCGGCCGAACAGGCTTCCGGCATTCTTGCCATCAACCGCGAATTGGGCCAGATGAATACCGCGACCAATTCGATCATTTCCGTGGCGGAGCAGTCAGCCGCGTCCGTGGTCATGTTGACTTCGCAAATCGAAACCCTCAGAAACCGTTTCAACGCCATCAGCAAGACTTTCCTGAACAACGGGGATGTTGGAGAAAAGCGCTTCGCCTCCACCGCCGGCAATCCTCCTGCCATCAACCTCTTCGACGAGCCCAGATCTTCGTACGGAAACTGGGAAAATCCAATGTATCATGATACATCATATAGGAATATTAACCAGCCGCCTTCCGGCGAATGGCATACAGCCGCCTCGTCCCAAGCTGCCAGCGGGACGAGAACCGCCTACAGATCGTCTGACCAGACCGGCAAATCGTTGATGTCCGATCCCGCTTTCGCCGTCGGCGAAGCAACGCCCCAGACGGGGGATCGCATGGTGCGTCCAAACCAGCAAATCGCCCTGGATGATTCGGAGTTTGGCCGTTATTAAAGACGATGCCCCGTTCGCATCTTTCCTTTTCCTGTCTTTTCCCTCTCCAAAGGGGGGCGGCATTTCATGATCCGCATGTATCGCCGGAGCGAAACAGGGAG
>JAITKH010000300.1 GCA_031278535.1 Planctomycetota bacterium
AGGCGACCCGCATTTGCATCCCGCCGCTGGTCAACCAATTCATCATGACCTTGAAAAATTCGTCCATCACCTCGCTTGTCACCATAACCGAAGTGGTGCGCGCCGGCGAACAGATTATCAGCGCCAGCTTCCGATCTTTCGAGGTATACACGGCTGTCGCGTTTTGTTATCTCGTCATGAATTCGGCGTTCATGGCGATCGCCAACCACCTGGAAAGGAGACAGGCCCGGCAATGAACGGCGCAAACATCCTGGACATATCCGGTGTCGTTAAACGCTTCGGTCCGCTGGAGGTACTCCGGAATTTCTCCCTGAAGATGGCGGAAGGGGAGAAATTGGTGCTGATCGGCCCCAGCGGCTCGGGAAAAAGCACGGTTCTGCGCTGCATCAACCGCATTGAGGAGATCCAGGCCGGTTCCATCCTTTTCGAAGGGCGGCAAGCGAAAAGCAAGGCCGAGCTCAGGGAACTCCGGACGAATATCGGCATGGTCTTCCAGCGTTTCAACCTGTTCCCCCACATGACGGTGATGGAGAATGTCGTCGAGGCGCCGGAGCGTGTCAAGGGCATCCCGCATTTCGAGGCCAGGGTGCTGGCGATGGAACTGTTGAATCGGGTTGGGTTGGCCGACAGGACCGACAGCTATCCCCGCGAACTGTCCGGCGGCCAGCAGCAGCGGGTGGCAATTGCCCGCGCCCTTGCCATGCGGCCCAGGATGATGCTTTTTGACGAACCGACCAGCGCGTTGGATCCGGAATTGGTGGACGAGGTGCTGGCGGTGATGAAGGACCTGGCGAACGCGGGCATGACCATGCTGGTGGTCACCCATGAAATGGCCTTCGCCCGCGAAGTGGCGGATCGAGTCATCTTCATGGACAAGGGGGTCGTTCTTGAAGAGGGCCCGCCGGAAAAATTGTTCTCCTCCCCCTCCCAGGACCGGACCCGGGCATTCCTTCGCCGCGTGTTGCACAAGACGGCTTGAATTCCGCCAGCGCGGCAGCATTGCTCCTGCATCCGCACACACGCCGCATGCGGCAATTCCTGAAATATCCAATGGGAACGGATTTTCACCGATTTCTTCCCGCGACGCCGCCTTCCGGCCGACTGTCGGCATTTCGAACGATTGAACCTATTGCCGTGCGGGAAAAGCCTGATATAATTTCCGAAGGATTTGTTTGTCCGCTTTGACACTTGATTCATAGAATGGAGGAACAGCAATGGACTTCGCCAATCTGGCAACTGACCGTTATTCGGTACGAAAATTTTCTTCCCGTCCGGTTGAGAAAGAGAAGGTGGAGGCGATTCTCCAAGCCGGGCGGATTGCGCCCACGGCCTGCAACAACCAGCCGCAGCGTATCCTTGTAATCGAGGGAGAGGCGGGCATGGCCACGCTCAAGACCTGCACCACCTATACCTTCGGCGCTCCCATGGCATTCCTGATTTGCTGCGACAGGGAAAAAAGCTGGAACAGACCGTTCGACGGCGACAACAGCGGCGTGGTGGACGCCGCCATCGTCACTACCCATATGATGCTCCAGGCCCACGATCTGGGCCTCGGAACCACTTGGGTCGGCCACTTCGATCCGGCCCGGACCAGGAAGGAATTCAAACTGCCGGATTCCTATATTCCCGTGGCTGTGCTTCCGCTCGGATATCCGGCCGAGGATGCAAAAAAGAATCCCTTGCATTTCACCAAGTTGCCGGAAAGGGAAATCGTGTTCTTCGGCGATTTCGCCGATGCCGGGAAATCCTGACGTCGCCGTCGCTTTCCCTTGTCGGCGGGAGGCAATATGGCTAAACCAGAACCCGTTCCGGTGTGGCTGATTGTTCTTTTGCTCGCTTGGAGCGGCTGTACGGGTATTCTGGAAAGGGTATGGGCCGGAGAGCAATCCCAACCGCAGCCTTATGAGAAAATCCGCTACCCCTCATTTTCTCAGGGCCGCCTTAAGTCGCTGCTTGAGGCGGATCAGGCAGAAGCCTATGATTTGACCGAAAATACGCCGCGAATCAACCTGAGAAACGTCGTCATCACCCGATATGATCATACCGACGGCTCCGAATATGCGGAAGACCGGCCGCCCCGAATCAAAATGGTCATTGTGAGCGAGCGCGGCTACCTAATCCGGCGCCCTCCCGAACCGGGAGGGGAACCCGAAGAAATTGCCGACCTCGAAGGCGACGTTGTTATCCGGCAGTTCCGCCCGGGGGATTTCCCCTCCCCCGCCACCCGCCGAGCCGCCACCCGCCATGATCTGGATCCGGCTGTGGAAACGGAAATCCACTGCCAGCACGCGCGATGGAACAACACTCTCCAGAAACTCAACGGCGACGGCGAAGTGGAATTCCTCCAGCCCGACAGCACCATTACCGGCACCGGTTTCCTGTATCTGGCCGACGACGCGGTCATGTCCACAGGAGAAACCCTCCGGAATCCCAAGGATTGGGGTGGGATAATGTATATCGAGCACAACGCCCGCATGGAAATTGACCGGGCGGACGGGATCACCGAGATCACCTGCCGCGATACCGCCAGCTACAAGCTTACCGAAGGGGAAATCCAATTTGAGCGCGACGTACGTCTCCAGCGCCCCGGCCTCGCCATTGAGACCGACATTCTCAAGGTCTTTCTCCAACGGGGTGAGCCGAAATCTTCGGACCCTGCCGCCCCTGGTCCGGGCGAGGTGCGCAGCATGGTCGCAACCATCGGCAAACGCCCCGGATCGGTCATTATAACCGGCTATGAAATAGATTCCTTGGGAAGAAACGGGAACGTTGTCTATACCAGCAAGGGCGGCCGGGCCGATTACGATCTTGCCGCCAACCGCATTCTCCTGACCGATTCCCGGACAGAACGGGCACCGGAGGTGGAATTCGGGGAAAACCGGAATCGCATCTCCGACAGCGTTCTTGAATTCCTGTTCGCCAGCCGGGAGATCGACGGCCAGAACCGGTCGATCCTGGAAACGCTGAATGCCAGCGGCGGAAAGGGTCAGGTATTTATCCGTCCCGACGGCCGTAACGCCAATCCGCTGGCCGCGCCAACCGACATCAGTTATAAGGGAAACATGATCTATTCCCGCAGCGACAACCGAATCCGCTTCAGCGGCTCGGTTTTCCTGAAACAGGGCGATCTTCGCATCCGCTCCGAAATTTTGGACGCGAGGCTTGCCGACGACAATTCCGCATCGACGAATCAAATCGACCGCATTTTTGCCGAAACCGACGTTGACATTCTGGACGGAGCGCGCGAGGCAAGAGCCCAAAGAGCCGAATACGACATGATGCCCGTCTCCGGCGGAGCGGCGGCCAATCCGAAAAATCTGTACACGCTCAGGCTTTTTGGTCCGCCCCAGCGCACCCCACCCCACCCCTGGGTGCGGGACGAACGCGGCAACTTGATCAATGCCCCGGAAATCCACATGCAAAGGCTTGCCAGCGAGGGAACTGCCTCCGAACGGCTGGAACGGCATCTCATTTACGCGACAGGCGGGGTAATTTCCTGCGAATTCGTCACCGAGCCGCCGGGGCTTTCCACCGAGGGCAAAATCATCTCGATCAAGTGCGAACAGGCGATGGAGTACAACGAAGCGACCGAAGTGGCCTGGTTCGAGGGCAATGTCCAGGCCGTCTCCGACTCGCCCGAAGACAGTTATGTCCTCACAAGCGACAGGTTGATCGTCAACATTCCCGAATCGGAGGATCCGGACGATCCGGGCAAAATCGTCGCCCGCATCCGGCGAATCGACGCCAATGGCAACGCGAGACTTGAACAGGACACCCGCATTTGCGAGGCGAACCGCATTATCCGCGATTTTCCGACCCTGCGCCTCGATGAAGGCGACATTTATTTGGAGGGAGAACCGGCAGCCAACGGCCAGAGTCCCCGCATGGCGGTATATCGGGAGCGCCAGGCATCACAGATCGGTTCCATGTTCGCCGCGCCGCGCATTATGTCCACGGTGAAAGGCGATCTCATCCGGGCCAATGGGCCAGGTCAGCTTTCCATGCCTGACGAAATTCCGGGATTCCGGGCCGAAATCCACTTTGAGGGCGCCGCCCAATATGAGATACCTGAAAACGAAGGCGGCCAGAGTCCAATCGGGACGGCCAAGTTCAGGCGGGGAGTTATACTCCGCCAGCAATCGCGCAACCTGATCC
>JAITKH010000345.1 GCA_031278535.1 Planctomycetota bacterium
GATGAACAGGTGGATGCGGCGGTGGAAACCCTGACCTCGGTCATTGAGCCCGTGATGATCGGCGTCATGGGGTTTGTCGTCGGCGGCGTTGTCGTCGCCATCTTTCTGCCGATCCTTGAGATGGCCGGCAATATCGGATGACGAAATTCTTCTCCCGAACCTCTGGAATCGCCTGGACGCTCGGACGGATCGTACTGCTGCGCCTGATTATCTATTTGATAATCATGGGTTTTTTTTTGCATTATCTCTTTTTCGGGGAATGGGTAGGGTTCGGAAGCGCCTACGGGATCGCCGGTACCCTGTCGGTATTTTTCCTGATCAACCTGTTGGTGCTCGCCGTCGGATCGCGGTATAATCGCCTAAATCCGGCGATTGCCCTGGCCTTCGCCCTGGACACCGTTGTCCTGACCCATATTATTCTCATAACCGGCGGTTTCCATTCGCTTTTCATCCCTTTCTACATTCCCATCCTGATCATGGGCCCGGCCACGCTTCCCGGGAATTTCGCCGCTCTTTTCCCGTCTCTGGCCACTTTGGGGGTGGCATACATAGGCCTCGGGCATCTCATCCATGGGTACGCAATGCATTCACAATTTTACGGGCCGGCAATTCTGGCATCGCTCAGGATCATGTCGGCCAACACCGCCATCGCCAGCATGCTGGCGCTTTCAGCCCTGTTTTTCGTAATTTCCTATATTTCCAGCGTCATCAGCGTCCGGTTCCAGGCACTGAGCCTCCGGATAGCCGATGTGGAGCGCGACGCCGCCAGATTTTCCGCCATCTCCGCCCTGGCGGCCGGCCTAGCCCACGAAGTTCGCAATCCCCTGGCGTCGCTGCGCAGTGCCATCCAGGAAATCGGCGAGTCCTTTGCCGACGGGAGCCAGAATCTGACGCTGATGCGAATCGTCATTTCGGAATCGGATCGGCTGGATCGGATCGTAAGCCGTTTCCTCGATTTTTCCCGTGATGAAATGCTGCAATTTTTGCCCTGCCGCCTGGGAGAAATCCTTGAAGAAGTGCGGATCATGATTCTTAAGCGCGATGATATCGGCGAACTGGGGATTAAGCTTGTCGTCAGGGACGATCCGGTGGTGGAATGCGATTCGGATCGGCTCCACGAGGTCTTTTTCAACCTGACCCTGAACGCTGCCCAAGCCGCCGATATGCAGGGCGGCCACCTGGAGATTTCACTGGCTTCGTCCTGGAATTCCCTTGTTCCCGGCGTGGAAATCGTCTTTTCCGACAACGGGCCGGGATTGCCCAAGGATGCGATGCGAAGAATTTTCGACCCTTTCTATTCCAGCAAGCCGAACGGCGGAGGCATGGGACTTGCCCTTTGCCGAAAGCACATTTCCCTCCACGGCGGCCATATCGAAGCCGGCGGCAATCCGGGCGGCGGCGCCAGATTCAGCGTTTGGCTGCCGCTGGCGCACATGAAGCCGGGATTCCCGGGGGAAAGGAGCATCGGCGGCAACACCGTTCGGCTGATCAAGCCGAAGTCATGTCGCGTGAAGCAGTAAGGTGCGCCCTCCTCGTCCGCGTCGCCGGTTCTCCTCCCGCAACGCATAGGGATGGCGAAGAAAAAATCGGGATCATGTCCGCAAATAGATGATCCCCGGGATTAATTCATGGTTCCGGGCAGGCTTTGGGGGTGTTCATCGTTTGTTCGAGGATATGGGTCGGAGATTCAATATCCTCTGCGGCAATCCGATCAATCCATCCCGAGCCAGGCCAAGTCCTCCGGGGTTGCCATGATCGGGACGCGGGGAATGCGATCAAAAGCGCAGGCGGCGCAGATCTCCGCAAGGGTGGTCGGTCCCGGATTTTCCTGCCACCTCAGACTTTTCGCCAACCAGCCAAGCACCCGTTCCGGCGTCCGGCCGGCGTTCCGCAACCGGGAGAGGCGGGAATCGCCGTGGCGCTTGGCCAAACGGCGGCCATCCGGTCCCGTTACCAGCGGCACATGGAAAAAGGCGGGAGGTTCGAGATCGAGGGAGCGGTATAGCGCCAGTTGTCGGCCGGTGCTGGGCAGGAGATCGGCTCCGCGCACCACCTCGGTGACGCCCTGGGCGCTGTCGTCCGCCACTACCGCCAATTGGTAGCCGGCCTGTTTGCCCCGGGCAATCAGGAAGTCGCCCGACCAGGAATCGAGCCGGATTTCCTGATGACCGAAAAAACCGTCGACAAAGCGTTCCGACGCCTCGTCCTCCAGCCGGAAACGCCAGCCTATTTCCCGGCATCCGGCAACGGCTCGGGCTGCCGCGACGCTGTCGAAGCGATCCCGGCAGGTCCCGGGATAGCGGCATTCGGTCAGGTCTTCTCCGGCATTTGGGGCAGACCGGAAGGATTCGAGATCTTTTCGGGAACAGGCGCAAGGGTAGGCACGACCGTCGCGGCGAAGCCTGTCCAGAAAGGAGGCGTAAAAAGCGGTGCGGTGGGATTGTACGAAGGTCTTGTCGCAAGATTCGCCGCAGGAAACGGAATGGCTGGCGAATGGGGGGAAGGAGGCGTCCGGTCCGGCGTCCCAATCCAGCCCCAGCCAGGAGAGATCGCGATAAGCCTCGATTGCCGCCCCGGGTTTCATCTTGGGATGGTCGAGATCCTCCAGTCTGAGGAGCAGCCGACCGCCAGCCAGCCTGGCCCGCAGCCAGGCGACCAGGAAGGTGCGGGCGTTGCCAAGATGGAGCGCTCCGGTGGGCGCCGGCGCCAGACGGCCGACATATGCCGACGCCGGCGTGAAATTGCGAAAATTCTTTTTATGCCCATCGCCGATTGTAATTGTGAAAACGATCCCCCGGGACGGAACCGCAATTTCAAGCCACAGGCAGCATATGCTGATAGCGGCGCAAAATTGCGATTTTTTGATAACGAAGGGGTTTGGTATTCGAATGAAGCTGGAATCCTGCTTGCGGCAGGAGCCCATCGCGCAATCGTCAATCCAACCCCGAGACAGACTGGCGAATCGCAGTATATGCGTTTTCGTCATCCTTGTCCAGCAATTCGGAGACGGGCGGAGGCTGTTCCCCTGGCCCAAGTTTCCCAGTGAAAATTGCGAGTCTTTAATAAACAAGAGTTGACTCAAAAAAGTCTTCACTACATTTTTACTTTGTTTTCCATTACCACGAACCTTTCTCGATGCGGAAAAAATGTCGGTTCAGATAGCTGCTTCCTCCGCGCCCGATTCCCGTCGGCGCAGAATGCATTCCGCCCAGTCGACCAGCCCGTTGATCGTCATTCTCCTTCTCCCCCGTCATAGGTGATTTCCAGATTGGCCATGAAGGCGGAAGGGATGCGCTGCGGAATCTGTTTGATCTGCTACACCGTCAAGCCGGAAAAATCCAGCCGGGTCTGTTGGATCTCCTGCCCGATGGCTATGCCCCACTTTTCAAAGCAGCCGCTGAGGTTGAGGCCGCCGGCGGCCGTTTCCGTCTTTCTTGTCCGCGTCTGTCGCACGACAAAAGAAGTCGGACTGGAAAGCATTGTCGTCCAGGGCGGCGTCCCGAGTGACGGCCAGGTGCAGCCTGGCGGCGTCGACGCCGGGATTGAGGCCAAGGGCAAGCGAGTACATCCAGATCGCGCTGGCCATATTATGTTGGGCCACTTCAATGAGCCTGACGCGACGCTGGTTGGCGGCCACGGCGTTCACCAGGGTTTGCGCCGCCTCCTGGTCGCCGTCCACAAAGAAATCCGCCGGAGTGATTACAGGCGCCGCCCCTCCCCGGCTCTTGAAGACCTGGGCCAGAACGCGGATGAGATCGCGGGTGTTTTGCGCGGATGAAGGCATCAGGATATGGTCTTCAAGAAGTTCGATGAGTTCCGGGCTGAACGGCCAGCAATCGGTTGTTTCCTTCAGGATGCCGTTCTTTTCATGAACCGACTTGCCGGGAAAGAGCAGCCGGAAGCGTTCCCCGGCTTAGGATGCCGCGATGTTTTCGATATTCCGCCTTTGGATCAGGGACCGGTTTTCAAACAGGCGATACAGAAAAAGATTCTGGCGATCCTGTTTCGCCGTCGTGCCGTGAAAATTGATCAGAACCGGCCCCGTCCGCGCTCTCCGACCAGAACCACGGGCAAACCGGCCCGATCTCTGCTTAATGCAGCCAGCGCGATTTGGACGGATTAGGTAATGGAGAGAATGCGATCGGGAGCTTTCCGCACCGCTCTCCGGTTGTCGTTTCTGTGCAGTTCAATCGCCGTTCCGGGCATTTGCGAACCGAGAAATTCTTCCCGCAGTTTCAGATCAAGCATAGGGCGTTCCTCATGCGAAGCGGAATCAGAGTGTCATGTCCGCGAAGAGGGCGCCCATGGCAAAGGCTTTTTCGCAATCCAGCGGAAAAATTTCCCGATGGCGTTTTGCCTTGGCCGCCGCGTCGAAGCGGGAAGCCTCGAATTTCCCGTAGTCGTCGAATTGCAAGGTATCGAAACAATACAAACTTTCGCCGTGTCCGAAAATCATGTTGGCGGCGTCCTCGATAACGCCCAGGTTCTGGCCGCAGGGATTCGGCCCCTGGTGCAACATCTCCTCCGGAATGCCCATGGTATGGATCAGGCCGATCGGGATCTTTCGGG
>JAITKH010000378.1 GCA_031278535.1 Planctomycetota bacterium
CCGAGACGCCGATTCCCCTTCCCCTGCCGTCCCGCATGCCGGCAAAGGGGGTAATCGCCGCCCAGGGGCGCTTGGAAACGCTGGGATTGCCGTTCAATCGAATGGTTACGGCGTCGAGAGCGGCCTCTGCTCCGGTCGGCTTTGACTCATAGGCTGTGAAATTGTTGATCGCGGCCATTTCCCAGCGAGTGTTTATCGGAGCCACTGCGCCTGCCGACGTCCGCGAGCCCTGTTCGAGGTTGGTTGATATGCCGTCGTACGCCACAGCCAATTCCGGTCCGTTCAACATGCGCATGCGAATGCCGGTTATTCTGGCCTGTCGCCGCCATTTGGTGTCGGCGTAGTCTATGCCCCGATCATTCAGAGCTCGGGGATCGCCTCCGGCGTAGGTATTGTATTCCTCTCTGGGCATTTCATACAAGGCCGCCGGTTCAATCCCGATTTCTTCCCCTTGTTCGAATGCGGACGCAACGCCCGCCATCGGAAGATTGGCGGGAAGGACCACACGCAGGGGTTTCCCCGTTTCCTCCGCCAGACCGGCGTTTCGGGCGGATGCCGGGCCGGAACTCGGCCGCCCCGCCCCGCCTGGCGACATCAGGACGGCGCCATCGACAAGACTCCCATTCTTGTTCCGCCAGGGATTGATTTCGTTCTCTCTTATCGCGGCTTCGGACGCGAAGGTCGGAAGGCGGCCGAAAACCAGGATAATCGCCGCCACAAGCGCTGACGCTCCGAGCCTGTTCATGGGGTTCTCTTCCCTGTCACTGTCCGCCGCCGCACAGGAGCAGACTATTCTTACTTTCGCGCCTACCCATCGTTTCTTTCATTTTCTCTCGGCGACGAGCCTTGTGAATCCAGGAGATTCGCGCCGGCAAATTCCCTGGACATGTTTTTTTATTTGCCCATTCCTGTCGCTCTGATAGTATTTTTCTTCCGGCGGATCAGGTTCGGACCGTCTCGGGCGGAAAACGCGCGAAACGGCCGGGGAAAGGGAGCAGGGACTACCGGGAAAGGCGCCATAATTCCCGGCCGGGAGGAAACTGAAACGGCCGAAGCGGCCAGGGGGGGGCAAACGCATGTCGACGGCAGTCGGAGGGGTTATCGAGGGTTCCTACTATTACAAGGTCATTCGCAAAATCGCCGATGGCGGCATGGGAAGCGTTTACGAGGTGGAACAGCACGGGGCGGAGGGTTTTGTCAAGCGCATGGCCTTGAAGACCATCATCCCCCGCTACACCAACAACAAGGAATTCGTCGACATGTTCATCGGCGAGGCCAAGCTTGTCGGCAACCTGGTGCATCCAAACATTGTGCAAATTTACCAGCTCGGCCGCACCAACGAAGGCTTCTTCATCGCCATGGAGTTTATTGAAGGCATCAATCTGGAGAACTTTCTTCTCCGCCATTTCGACTTGAAGCGAAAGATTCCCCTGGATATAGCCACGTTCATTATCAGCCGCGTCTGCCGTGGCCTCGAATACGCCCATACCAAGACAGACGTCCTGGGGCGCCCCCTGAACATCGTCCACCGCGACGTTTCGCCCAAAAACATCCTCATCAATACCGAAGGCGAATGCAAGCTGACCGATTTCGGCATCGCCAAGGCCAGGAATTACATGGAGCAGGACGAGGAGCGCGTCCTGATGGGCAAGGTCGAGTATATGTCCCCCGAACAGGCCGATTACCGGATAACCGACGCCAGGAGCGACTTGTTCTCCCTAGGCATCGTGTACGCCGAGCTCCTGACCGGCAACAACGGTTTTGTCGGCGCCGACACCAACGACACCTTGGAACGGGTGAAAAAGGCCGAGCCGCCCCGGATCGAACGCGAGCGCAGCGATATCCCCCCGGAAATCGTCAAAATCGTCAACAAGGCGCTCCAGAAGAGCCCGATGTACCGGTACCAAAACGCCACCGACATGGTCTACGATCTCGAATACCAGATGTATTCGCGCGGCTTCGGACCCACCATCTCCGCGCTCGCCAAATACACGGCCGAACTTTTCCCGAACCATAATTTCGCCGCCTCCAAGTTCACACCGCTCAACAACAACGCCGGGAGATGATTCGGATGGACGTGACGACGGCGCCGGAAATCTTCGCCCGGGCGCACGGGATGAAAGTGATCTGCCTGGGCGACATTATGCTTGATCGCTACATTTACGGGAAGGCCACCCGCATCTCGCCGGAGGCGCCAGTGCCGGTAGTCCATGTCAGGCGCCAGCTTTTCGTGCCCGGCGGAGCCGGAAACGTCGCCATCAACCTGGACGCATTCGGACTTTCCCCAATCCTCATCGGCGTGGCCGGCAACGATGCGGCCGCAACTTCGATCGAGGAGCTTTTCCGCAACCGCCCCGGCTGCCGCCTCCGCCTTGTCCGCGATCCGGCACGGCCCACCATTGTCAAAACCCGCGTCATCGCCGGCATCCAGCAGATCGTCCGTTTCGACGAGGAAGACGCCCTTCCCCTCGCGCCGGAACTCAATCGGCGCCTTCTGGAACATTTTGGAAATTCCCTGGAGGAAGCCGGCGCCGTAGCCATATCCGATTACGCCAAAGGTACGGCGAACCCGGATCTAGTCCGCGAAGCGATACGCCTGGCGCGGGCGGCCGGGAAGCCGGTGGCAGTGGATCCGAAGGGCAGGGATTACGGCAAATACGCCGGAGCCTGGCTGGTCAAACCCAATCGGAAGGAATTGGCCGAGGCGGCGGGCGGTGACATTCCCGACGACGGGGCGGCGATCGAAGCCGGCCGCGCC
>JAITKH010000399.1 GCA_031278535.1 Planctomycetota bacterium
CCATCATCGAAAATTTCCTCTCCAACGCCGTGGACGGCCCGATCATCGTGCCCAGCGCCTCGGAAGGGTTGGAAACGGCTCTCCGGAAAAGCAAGGAACAGGGAGTGGCCGTGGTCAACGCCGACACGCCCATCAACCGCGACGTAGCCAGGAGCGCCGGCTTGCCGAACATCCCCTTCTACGGAACGAACAATTTCGAAGGCGCCAAACTGGCCGGACAGTTCGTTGCGGGAAAATTCCCCAAAGGAACGAAAACCGCCATTCTGACCGGCATCGAAGGGCACCAGAACGCGGCACAATGGTTTCATCGAGGGGGCGGGAGAAGCGATTGTGGTGGTGGCGGAACAGACGGCCAACTGGGAAGTCGACCAAGGGTATACGGCAGCCCAGAATATCATCAGCGCCAATCCGGACCTGGAACTTGTCTTTGCCAGCAACGACAATATGGGCATAGGGGCTTTGCGCGCCATCCAGGAGGCTGGCCTCAAGGATCGGATCGGCATCGTCGGTTTCGACGCGGTCAGCGAGGCCTTGAATCTGGTCGAATCGGGCGAGTTTCTCTGCACTGTGGCGCAATTTCCCTCCAGGATGGGGGAAATTGCCGTTGAAAACGTGGTCAAGGCCATCAAAGGCGAACCTTATGCCGAATACGCCGATACAGGATGCCGGGTGATATCCGGGGACAATGTCCAGGAGCACAAGGATTATTTGTTGCAGTATGTGGATTGAGACTTGTTAGCCACGTCCTTGCGGAGCGGGCTTGCGGCGATTCGAATTGTCCGCTCCGCGAACGCGGCGCATAAGGGTCGCGCATGACGGCGATCGCCAAAAACAAAAAAAAAGAACGCCGCACCGCCGCAAATGAAACCGCGGCCGGGAAAATTGGCCGCCGGCCGAAACGCGGGCGCGAACGCCGGTTCCCGCTCCTCCGGTCCTCCTTCGGAGAAGGGGGTGGAGGATTTGGCAAAGCGGTATTTTTACAATGGATTCCATTGCGCTGAAGCGATTTTGAAGGCGTTTAACGAACGCCTCGCCTTGGGGCTGAACCGGAAAACGCTGGGAATGGCAACAGGACTGTCGGCCGGCATGGGCAAGGCCAGGTGTCTCTGCGGCTGCCTCTCCAGCGGCAGCATGATCCTCGGCTGCCTGTTCGGCAGGGCCGATTCGCACAGCGACGAGACGCTCGTCTTCGATCTCTCCAGGGAGCTGCACGAGCGCTTCACCAGCGCGTTCGGGCACGCCTGCTGCCGCATTCTCACCAGGAACGTGCGCTGGGGTCATCCGGATCACACGAAAAATTGCGGCGAACTGGTTCGGGCGACGGCGGCGATAGTGAAAGACATCGTCGTCGAAACGGAAGCCAACATCGAGTTGAACAAGGCATACAAAAACAGGGCCGCCCGGCCGACGCGCAAAAAGACATATGCGGAATTGTTGCGATAGCGGTCTGAAAAGGCGGAGCAGTAGGCCTGATCTTCGCGGGGATTCCATTGACCGAGAACCGGCCGGAGAATCGCCGCCATGGGGATGAGCAATGCCAACCTATGAAAAAAATGTCATCGACGCCGCCAAGAACATGGCGCGGCAATCCCTGACCGTATCCACGTGGGGAAATATCAGCGTTCGGGATCCGAAAACGGGAAGGATATATCCCACCCCCAGCGGCATGAACTACCAAAAATGCGTCGAGGACGACATCGTCGTCTTCAACGCCCAGGGAAAACGCGTCAAGGGGAAACGCAAACCCAGCATAGAAAAAGACTTGCATCTGCATATCCTGCAACGGAATCCCTGGGTTAACGCCATAATCCACACGCACGCGCTGCATTCCTCCATCCTGGCCGCGGCGCACCAAAGCCTGCCGGCGATCACCGAGGAATTCGCCCAGACTCTGGGCCAAGCCGCGCCGTGCAGCGAATACGCCATACCCGGTACGCCGCTGTTGGGGGAAAACGTATCGAAAGTCCTGGAGGCTGGACATCGGGCGGCGATCCTGCCGAATCACGGCGCGTTGGTAGCCGGCGAAGACATAAAAATCGCGTTCCGTTCCTGTTTCGCGCTGGAGAAGGGGGCCGAAATTTACATCAGGATCAAATCGATGGGTTTGGAACCGAAAGTCATCTCTCCGGACGATGTCGATCATATGCACCGCTTCTTCCGTAATTCCTATGGCCAGTAATGTGCTGCTCCATAGTTGATTGGAATGGTCTGAAAAGGCTGGCCTTGCGAGTGTCGAAGTCCGTTTGCACCGCAGTCAACCTCCGATGCCGAAGGGGACTTCACTTTCCCGGAAGCGAAAGCCGGTCGAACCGACGTAAGCGTCCTGTAAACCCCATCCTTGTCGCAGGGTTGTCGAACGCCTAAACTTTCCAGTTTTCACTGGAGGGTCCGGGATGACAAAGGCGAGGCGGCATCTTCTGAACCCCTGGCGCTCTCCGTGCGGCCTGTTTACGCGGTTGCCCCGCATGACAGTCCCGCAATTGCCGGAACTCCTGCCCAATCGCCGGAAGGATTCCCACGACTCCGGCCGGGGCAAATCCGCTTACGCCAAAAACCACAGCCCGGCCCAGGCCGGGCTTTTTTTCGCCCCTTGTCAAGAGTGAGGTTTGCCGGACACTTACTGAATGGCAGAATCCGGGCGGGCGCGACCGGCCGGTCGCGCCCGCCCAGCGGTGGAACCGCTACTGGAGGAGGCTCAAAACCGACTGGGACTGGGCGTTGGCCTGGCTCACCATGCTCAGGCCGGCCTGCGACAGCACCTGGTTCTTGGTGAACTCGGTCATCTCCGAGGCCATGTCGGTGTCGCGGATGTTCGACTCGGTCTTGGTGATGTTCTCGATCGCCACCCGCAGGTTGTTCTCGTTCGTCTGCAGCATGTTCGCCTGCACGGCGCCGATGGTGGCCCGCTGTTCCGAGACGTCCGCAATCGCCT
>JAITKH010000312.1 GCA_031278535.1 Planctomycetota bacterium
CGGCGCCCGTCAATGACTGCCACTCCGCGTGTTGGGTATTCACTTTCATGAAATCCACCCGGTTGATGTTGTTTTCCGCCACATAGGCGTCAATTGTCGTCGCTTCGACTTCAATGCGCGAATACGACGGCTCAATTTCCCCAAATATGGAATGTTGGGTGATATTCATGCTCTCAGCAAAATTGTCATTTATGAAGAAATCGATCTTCCCGGCGCGATCCATGACCGCCTTGGGGACGACGGTGATGGCGTCATACAACGACGCATTGCGCGAAAGATAGTTCTCAACGACAGCCGGCGTCGGTTCGAAGGCATGTACCCGGCATCCTTTCGCCGCCGCCACACATGTAAACAACCCGATGTTGGCGCCAAGCGTGAAAACAACATCTCCCGGACGCAGAACAACGTCTCCATGCTCATATGGCCCTATGACGCCGGCAAGGGAAAAATCGCCGAAAATCGAGGGCAGGACGATATTGCCGAATTCGCCCAGCAGATTCGTCTTGTACACGGGATCGATGTCGTAATAGACTCTGAAGGCGCCGCCGGCGAAAGGGCATTCGACATATTTGGCGCCGTCGGCATCGGTTATGAAACGGCCGCCTTTCGTCCGCAAATACGCCGCAAAATAAGCGTCGCGGGTGACGGCGTTCGTCGTTTCCCAGTCCTCGACAGCGGTCAGGCGCGGCCAGCCTTGATTCCGCAACGTGTCGGCAACGGCAGCGTTATGGACAGGATTCACCGCGATGACGACATCAAATCCTCCCTTGTCCTTCTTGGAAGGGAACTCGGCGGCAAGGTAGAGCGGAAGCTCTTCCTCGAACGGCAGATATCCCCAGCGCCTGCGGCTGTCCGTGGCCATCAGGCAGAACACCGGCTTCCCGAACATGAGGCAGAAGGCGTGGACGACCGTGGCCTGCCGGCCGGCGCCGTAAATCACGGCCGGCAGGGGAGAAAGCAGGAACGCCTTCCACGCCGCCGGCAAATCGGCCGCGTCCAGCAAGTCCTGCAGGAAACGTCGGCGTTCGGAATCCTGTATCATACCTTTCCCTTTTCTTCTTACTGTAATCTTTTGATCACCACCATTCCGAAACTTCCAGCAAAATCTTTTCCACCCCCTCCGCGAACTGCGGAGCATATGCAAACGCGCCGCCGGATACGGCCACAGTTTTCCGGTACCCCGGAAGAACCGCCTGATCGTACTTGGTTGAATGGCAACCCTTCTTATAAAGCGAGACCTCCCGCACGACCGCATGCCCCGCCGAAAACCCTTCAAGCCGGAGGGAAACGCCCGGACGGGCGAAAAGGACGCCATTGTAAGCGATATTGTCATGGTCGTAGACGATATCCAGATGCGCATCGGGGCTTCCCGACGGGCATTGCCGATGGAAGGCGCGGTGCAGGGGATTGTCGTCGTACGGTTCGAACCGGTTGTATCGGCGATCCAGGTTCCGTTCCAGGCTGCACAGGAGTCCGCCCTGGATGAATTCGCCCAGATCATAACCGCGCCGCAGCAGTTCTTCCCTGATCCGTAAAATGCTTTTTCGGGCCTCGGCCTGCTCCGCCTCGGGCATGGCGGTGAGCGGACGGCACAATCCCTCGCGATAGGCGCGCGAATTCGGCCGCTCCTCGTAATACCCCAGCAACGGGACAAAGCCGTTGGCGAAGGCATAGTCGGCCAGGGAGTCCAGCGTCCGCCAGGTGGCGTCCGACACGACCGAATGCAGGGAAATCCGCGTTCCCCGTATTCCCATGTCCGCCTTCTTCGCCTTCACCCGCTGCAGATTGTCCAGCACCAGGGAAAGGTTGCTCCCCGGCCGCATCCGGGCGTACAGATCGGGATCGAGCGTGTCGCAGGATATGTCCAGGACCTTGTACCTGGCCAGCAATTCGATTTCCTTTTCCGAATAGCGCCGGGAAAGGTTGGTGGTCATGTAGAGTTCGATATGCGGATGCCGGTCCTTGAAGGCGGACGTCACCTCGCACCAGCGCCGGTAGACGGTGGGCTCCCCTTCGACGCAGGAGCGGATTTGATCTATTCCCTGCGCGGCGAAGAACTCCAGGGTGGACTCGGCGTACTCCTCCGGGAAGTCCATTTTGAAATAGGGATTGACGTCGGCCAGCACCGACTGCACGCAATAGACGCACCGGCTGTTGCAGCGGTTGGTGAAGGAGATGCACATCTCGCTGTACGCGTGGCTCCGGGCCAGGTCCAGGGAATCGACGCCGGTTCCCGCCGGGAGCCGTTTCCCGAGATGCCTCCTGACGCGCCTCTCCAACTCGGCGGTCGTGATCAATTCCTCGGGGCGGAAAAAGCAGCGCCGGCACATCGGCCGGAGATTGCCGCTGAGGAGCCCCTCCCGCAGGCGCACCAGGCCGGGCGAGTCCAGTATGTCCGACGGCTCGCCCCGGGCGGTTTTCTGGCAATGGTCGATGATAAAATCGCCCATGTCGGTGTCGTTGGCCACGGCGCAGCACTGCACCATGCCGCCGGCATGAACCTGGAAAAAAGCCCAGGGCTGGATGCAGTTCCTGGTCAGTTTCATCTCCGCTCCCAAAACTCCCGCGTCGCCGGGGTCATCGGCAATAGGCGTATAATTTTTCCCACTTGTGTTCGATTATGTATTTCGGGTTGGCCTCCAGGATCAGCCGCTCCATCACTTCGGGGTCGTCGGGCAGATGATAGGTGCAGAGCGCCAGCTTCGGGGCAAAACGGGCAAGCGTCTTCTTCGCCCCCGCCAGCATCAGCCGTTCCGCCCCCTCAATGTCGGCCTTGATGAAATCCACCCGATCGATGCCGTTCTCATCCACGAATGCGTCAAGGGATACGGTGTCGACCTCAATCTGCTTAAAGCCTTTCCTTTCAAGCATCGAATTGACGCCCAAGGTATAGTCGCGGGAAAAATCGTCATTAACGTTGAAAACCGCTTTTCCGCACCTGTCCGTCACGGCCCAGGGATATGCTTCATACCTGCCGCCGTCATAGAGCGACAGGTTCTTTTTCAATATCTCCAGTGTGAACGGGGTCGGCTCGAAAGCATGCACCGTGCATTCCTTGGCAAGGGCGACGGTGCTGAACAGGCCGACATTGGCGCCCAGATCGAACACGACATCGTTTTCCTTCATTCCCCCCCCATATTCGTACGGTCCTTCGGTCACATATCCCAAATCGCCGAAGAGCGGAGGCAGGATCAGATCATTCATGACGCCCATGCTGTTCGAAACCACCAGGGGATTGTTTTCGGGATAGTATAGCTTCCAGAGATTGCCACCCCCGAATCGATATTCAAGATACCGGTTTCCGAATCCGTCATGCCGCATGGCGGCGCCATGGAACCGGAAATACGCTTCATACCATAAATTGCGCACCAGTTCATTTTGTACAAACCAGTTCCCGGAATAGAAGGCGCGGCTGAACCCGCTGTCCCGCAAAATATCCAGAATCTCGCGATTGTACTTTTCATTCACCGCTATGACGACGTCATAGGCGTTCTTGTCAAGATCCGGGGGAAACGCCGCGATCTCGTGCGCGGGGATAGTGACATGGATGCCGGGAATTTTTTCACCGGGAGAAACAACAAGACGCGCCACCTTTTTTTCGAACATGGCGCAAAACTCCCTCGCCACCTTAGATTGCGTACCCCCGCCGTAAATCACCGCCTCCCGGGGCGAGAGGAAAAATTCCCGCAACAGCGGCTCAATACGGGAGTTTTCGCGCAAGTCTTCCCGGAGTTGGCTGATAAACTCCATGTTTCCTGCCTCCTTTTTCGCAACCCTACGCGTTTACCGCCGTTATGCCAAGATCGGACAACTGCGCCTTGATTTCCCCGTAATACCTGCTGGTGGCGATAATGACCGTCGCGTCCATTTCCCGCAGTTGCCGCGGGCTAAGCACCTTCACGCCGCCGACCGGCTTTCCCCACAGGGCGGGATTGTTGTCGCAGAACCAGCTTACGGCTATTCCGGCGTTTCTCAGCGCCGCCAACGCGCGCTTGCCGTCGTCGCCGCATCCGAACAATGCGATGTTGCTCCTGTCCCGTATTTTTTCGACGGCGACGCCGATCGACAGGTCGACCGCCATGTCGTGAATTCTTTGCCGGGCGAGTCCAGTATGTCCGACGGCTCGCCCCGGGCGGTTGACTGGCAATGGTCGATGATAAAATCGCCCATGTCGGTGTCGTTGGCCACGGCGCAACACTGCACCATGCCGCCGGCATGAACCTGGAAAAAAGCCCAGGGCTGGACGCAGTTCCTGGTCAGTTTCATCTCCGCTCCAAAAATCCCCGCGCCAGCCGGATCACCGGCAATGCGCGTACAGCTTCGACCACTTGTGCTTGATTACGTACCGTGGATTGGCCTCCAGGATCAGCCGCTCCATCACCTCCGG
>JAITKH010000403.1 GCA_031278535.1 Planctomycetota bacterium
TTGAAAACAAAATCCTTCCCTATTCGGATAGGCTCTAAACATGACTGCTTCCCGGAAAAAGGGAAGAGAGAACTCGGTGCTCTATGGCATCGTCCTTACCGTCGTTTACAAGAAGGGGCGGATATCCATCAATGAAATCCGCGGCGTTTTCGGCCGGAGCGTGGTTACTGCCACCAGCATCCTCATTCTCTCCGGCGCCTCGAACGTCTTCGGCTGGATTTTGACCACGGAACGGGTGCCAATGCTTATTTCCGGCGCCATTACCTCGCTCACATCCGAAAAAAACATCTTCCTGCTGCTGGTCAACCTCTTTTTGCTGGTCTTTGGCATGGTGATGGACAGCATGCCGGCCATCACCATCATTGCGCCAATCCTTTTTCCCATAGCCGCGTCGTTTGGCATCGATCCCGTTCATTTCGGCGTGGTGATAGGCTTTAACCTGATTGTCGGACTCATCACGCCTCCCTATGGCGTTGCCATCTTTACCGGCACCATCGTTTCCGGCCTGCCGATGGAAAAACTGGTCCGGGAACTCGTTCCCTTCATTGTCTCCAGCCTCTGCATCCTCGCGGTGGTTACGTATGTGCCGGAAACCGTTCTCTGCGTTCCCGCCTTGTTCGGACTTGATAAGTAAGGCGATTCCAGAAAATAGGACACTTTCCCCGATAACCCGTGCCGCGCGGAATTCGAATATTTTCTGGAATCGCTTCCTTGCGCGTGGCGATCAAGCCTTTTCGGCAGGCATCAGTGCGCCGCCATGAACAGGGCGGTACGCCGTCAGTCGCGCTCTGTCTTCTCGGGTTCGGCGGAATGGGGATTTCGCTTGTGAAAAAGTCGAAAAATTCCGATAATCAGAGTGTAGCGTGCGGTCGGCCGTTCTTTCGGCGTCCGGCGTTTCTTTTGAGCGGGAACGTCATGAACGACGAGGATATCGAGCAGTATCTCCGTGAGATCGGCAGTTTTCGGACTCTTTCCGGAAACGATGTAATCGCCTTGTCCCGACGCGTCCGGGCGGGTGATACCCAAGCCAGGGACGAGATGATCCAGGCCAATCTCCGGCTGGTCGTCTCCATCGCCAAGAAATACATGAACCGGGGCATGATGCTCCTGGACGTCATTTCCGAGGGTAATCTCGGCCTCTTCAAAGCGGTGGAGCGTTACAATCCCGACAGCGGCAATAATTTTTCTACTTATGCCTCCTGGTGGATACAGCAAACCATCCGCCGCGCCCTGGCCTACAAGACCAGGAATATCCGCGTCCCTACGTACATGGCCGAAATGGTATCCCGGTGGAAACGGACGGCGGTGGAATTGTCGCACGAATTGCAGCGAACCGTCACTTCGTCGGAGATTGCCGACAAGCTGAGCATCTCTGAAGAAAAAGTCGGTGCGGTACACCAGGCGCTGGAAGCGTCAAAATCCTCGTCCATCTCGATCTCCGGGAGCCAGTCGTGGGACGAACCGGAAGAGCAGGAATTCGACGATATCCTGGCGAAGAACGGGAAGACTATCGCCGCCACGTATGAACGGGATGCCTTCCATGAGGTAGCCAAGTTGGAACTCCTGCTTGCCTGCCTTGACCCGCGCGATGCCACGGTGGTACGCAAACGCTACGGCATTGGCGACGAAAAACCCATGACTTTTGACGTTATTGGGGATCTCTTGACGCCCCAGGTGACTCGGGAACGAGCGCGACAAATTGAAGCCAGGGCCTTAGCCGCCATGGCGTTGGTGCTGGACGAAGAGGAGAGGAAAGCATAGGGGGGGAAGATACCCCAATCCCGGCTCCGCCGAAATGGCGAATGTTCAGTTCCCGCCAAAAAAAATCTTGCCAAAGACAGTAAAATGTGATAGAAATAATGGGCGATTTGAAATTGTGGTTTTCGCCCAGGGGGGGGACTGTTTTCACAATTCCAATCCGCAATGAATAAATGAACAAAAGATACGGCCGAAAGCGTCTGGTTTCGGTCCGCGAAAGTTTTTTGGCGCATATCCCAAGGAAACGTTTTCGCGAGGGGGCAATCCGATTCGCCCCCGCAAGTATAGCTTGATGCAAGGCTATACTTTTCCTTTTTTTTCTAACTCTGGGGTGACGGGTTTCCGATGTTTTCTTGCGTGTTTCCGGACGATGCGGAGACGGCGTTTCGCAACGCGGATGATTATCGCGGCGCCGGGCGGCGCCGACAGGCTTTGGCGCTCCGGCCGGCTGCGGCGACGGGTCGGAGAATGGCCGGTTCCATGTTGAAAAGGAGGGTAGTTTCATGTTGAGATGCAGAATTCGTTTCGGCGTCTTGTCGGCGCTGGCGGTACTCGTCATGGCTGCGGTCGTTTCGGCCGGCCAGATCAGAATCGCCATTTCCCATACCTCGTCCCTGGAAAGTCCCTGGAATCGCGCTTCGCTGCTCTTTGCCGACTTCATCAACAACCACAAGGAGTTGGGCGATCGCTACAAGGTCGAAGTCTTCGGCAACGGCGTCCTGTGCCAGCGCAACTGGAAAGTCATGTTCGAGATGACCCAGGCTAACGACTCGCAGATCGGTATTGAGAGCGCCACCACTCTCGGGTCTCTGGTGCCGGAAATCGGGGCCATCAACATGCCCTTCCTCTTCAACGACACCGACCATGTGACGCGCTTTATCGAAGCCAAGTGTCCCTCCTGGGAAAGCTGGTTCAACCAGAAAATCCTGGATCAGAACTTGGTCATCCTGGCCGCCGCTCCTCGCCCCTTCCGTCAGATCAACAACAACCAGAAGCTGATCAAGACCCCCGACGACATCAAGGGCATGATCTTCCGCGTTCCTTCCACCCCGCTTTTCGTCCAAATCTTCACTGCCCTCGGGGCCAAGCCCGTTCCTCTCTCCAGCGGCGAAATCTACACAGCCATCCAGCTTGGCACCGTGATGGGAGAAGACAACTCCATTACCGTCCAATACGATTTCAAAACCCACGAGGTTGCGAAGAACTTCACCATTTGGAATTATATCGCCGATCTTTCCTCCTTCTTCATCAACAAGGACGTGTGGGACGAAATGCCGGAAGCGGACCGGAAAGTTTTCCTGGCCGGCGCCCACGAGTGGACCCTGAACAACGCGAAGTTCGATCAGGAACAGCTGAAGGAGGCGATGGAGAAGATGACCGCCAGCGGCGTCAAGTTCTACGAGATGAGCGCGGCCGAGAAGGAACCCTTCAAGAAACTGGTGCAACCGGTCTATGACAACTTCGCCAAGAACGTGGTCGGCGAGGCGGCCATGGGGGAATACCTGGAATACGTCGAGAAGACCCGTTAAGGAGGGCCGTCACGGCGTTTCTGTTCCCCGTTTTTGATCGTTCCGCCGGTGGCGGCCGCCCGTCCGGCGGAACGGATTTCGCCCTTCGGGAGACGGAGATCATGGAAGAGAGGAAACCGCATGCCGTGCTGCGCTTCGTGGACGGCATTGACAGCTTCATTACCACGCTTATCATTGTCGCCATCACCTTGGACGTGTTCCTGCAGGTG
>JAITKH010000437.1 GCA_031278535.1 Planctomycetota bacterium
CTCCCTGGCCGGATCAATCCCTTCCGCGGCGTACCAAGGCGTCGATGACGATGGCCAGCATAACGATGGATCCGATGATGGCGTTTTGATACATGGCCGAAATGCCCGAGACGTTGAGGCCGTTGCGAAGCACAACCAGCAACAGTACGCCGATGATGGTTCCGGAAACGCCGCCATGTCCCTCGCGCAGGGACGTGCCGCCCAGAAGCGTTGCCGCCACCGCCTCGAACTCCCATCCCATGCCGACAATGGGTTGTCCCGACTCCACCCGGCAGGTTGTCACCAGGCCGCAAATCCCGGCCAGGAATCCGGCATAGGCATAGGTTTTTATGTAGCTTCTCGCGATGCTCACCCCGGCCAGGCTCAACGCCTCCTGGTTGCCGCCGAGTCCGAATATGTTTGTCCCGAACCTGGTCCTGTAGAGAAGCACCCAGGTCACGGCGAAGGAACACGCCGCGACAACCACAGGCAAGGGGACGATTCCAGCCACCCGCGTCTCCATCACCGATTCGAATATCGGGTGGTAATGATAAATGGATGAGCCGGAGGTCAGGAGAAGCGCCATCGACATCACCACGTTCTGCGTGCCAAACGTGGCGATGAACGGGGGAATGCGCCCCTTCGACACCAAAAGCCCGTTCAGGGCGCCGATGCCGACCACCACCACAACCGCCGCGCCAGCCGAAAGGTAAATGTTCACGCCGCGATTCGCCAGCCACACCCACACCACCGTCACCAAACTCACCTGCGCGCCCAGCGACAAATCGGTGCCCTGCGTCAGGACAATCAGCGTCTGGGAAAACGACAGGATCATCAAAGGCACCGACTGGACAAGAATGTTCCGCCAATTGTTCCGGTCAAAATAGTTGTCGGTGGCAATGCTAAAGACAGCCATAAGCAGAAGAAGCATCCACAGTCCCGGGGGAAGTCTCTTCAGCCGCGGCACAAGGTGGCTTTCGGCCCTTGGTTTTCCTCTGCCGGCACCGCCCCGCTTCCTGGCGGAATCGCGGGCTTGCGCACTCATGACGCGATCCCCTCTTTCACGCCAAGCATCATCGCCCCGATGTCGTCCTGGTTCCAGTGTGGCTCGCCCCGGCCAACCTCGTGGGTGATGCACCCGTTGCGCATCACGTATATGCGGTCCGACATGCCGATAACCTCCGGCAATTCGGATGAAATCATCAGGATGGCCTTGCCTTGGCCGGCCAAATCATCCATCATGGCGTAGATTTCCATCTTGGCGCCGACGTCAATGCCCCGCGTCGGCTCGTCAAAAATGATAATGTCCGGATCGTTCGACAGCCACTTGGCCAGAACCACCTTCTGCTGGTTGCCGCCGGAAAGAAAGCGGCAGGGACGGCGGACATCCGGCGAGGCAATGCGGTATTTCCGCCGGTATTCGGCGCAGATCTCGTACATTTTCTTGTAATCGATGATATGCTTCGGAAAATATTTTCTCAGGCTCACCGCCATGATATTCCAGGCGACGGAATCCTTCAGCGCAAGCCCCTGGCGCTTGCGATCCTCGCTGACCATGCCCATGCCCTTCTTGACCATGCGCCGCGAGGAGTTGCGGCCCGCAATGCGTTCCCCCCCGACAAAAAGAATGCCCGAGGAGATGGAGTCGATGCCGAAAAGGAGTTTCGCCAGTTCGGTCCGCCCCGCCCCGACCAGGCCCGCCAATCCAACGATTTCTCCGTGTTCCACCCGGATCGACACGTCCTTGACCCGGCCCGCCTTGTCGCATAGATCGCGGGTTTCGAGGGCAACGCCCCGGCGCCGGCTGGCGGAACGGTGATAAACCTGCGAAATGTCGCGGCCAACCATCATGTTCACGAGATCCTCCGGGGACTTCTCGTTTATGCCGACAGTGCCGATTTTCCGGCCGTCGCGAAGCACCGTGATGCGATCGCCGACGCGCTTGAATTCCTGCATGCGATGGGAGACATAGACGATGCCGATGCCCGCCTTCTTCAATTTGCGGATTTGCTCGAAGAGGGAAGAAATCTCGCGCTCCGACAAGGTCGCCGTCGGCTCGTCGAAGACAATTACCCGGGGCTTGAACGAAAGGGCCTTGGCAATCTCCACCATCTGCTGTTCCGCCACCGACAATTTTTTCACCATCGACCTGACGTCGATGTAGTCGCAATTCAGGCTTGAAAGAAGCTCCTGCGATTCTTTTTCCATCCGTTTCTTGTCGATGAGGCCGATTGCCGTCCGGTATTCCCGGTTGAGGAAAATATTCTGCGCCACCGAAAGGTACGGAACCAGCGTGAATTCCTGGTATACCGCTCCGATACCCTTGGCCAAGGCGTCCTTCGCCTCGGCGAAACGCACTTTTTCGCCTTGAAAAACGATTTCCCCGCTTTCGGGAACATACGCCCCGAGCAGGCATTTTGCCAAAGTGCTTTTGCCCGCCCCGTTTTCACCGACAAGAATATGAACCTCTCCCGCCCGCAAGTCGAAATCCACGTCGGAAAGTGCGCGGACGCCGGGAAACACCTTGGTGAT
>JAITKH010000439.1 GCA_031278535.1 Planctomycetota bacterium
ATCTTCTTCTCGCCCATGGAAAACGGGAGCGCCGGCGAGAGTCCGGCTCGGGCCGATCCTTCCCCAAAAGCCGACAATATCCGAAGGCTTTGAGCCAAGGCGTCGAAAAGTTCGGGTTGGGAATCCCCCGGCTGCACCGCTTCGGCGGCCAGATCGGCGAGAAGCCCGGCTGCGGCGAAAGACGGGGGGGAAAAGCGGAGTCCCGTATGCTCGTCCAGGCAGGCGGCGTCAAGAAGCAAATCCAGCCCGGCCTGCGGGCGTTCCAGGATGATTGCCTCTTCGCGTCGGTATACGTCCAAATGGCCGAAGAGGAGACTTTTTTCCCGGCGGCAACCCTTGGCCAATACGTCCAGTCGCCCGCCCCGGCGGCCGAACAGCGTGGCGATCAGGCTGCTTTCGCTGAAATGGCGGGTACGGAGTACGATGACTTCGGTCTTCACGACGCTCATGTCAGAGAATGTATTTCGACAGATCCTCGTTGGCAACGATATCGGCCAGCCGTCCGCGTACTGTCTCGGAGTCGATTCCGATGGTGCGGCCGCGCAGGTCTGGAGCGTTGAAGGAAATGTCCTCAAGAAGCTTTTCCATGATGGTATGGAGGCGCCTGGCCCCGATATCCTGGGTCGAACGGTTCAATTCCTCGGCGAAACCGGCTATGGCGTCAAGCGAGTCGGGAAGAAACCGGAGATCGACGCCCTCCGTTTCCATGAGCAGCCGATATTGCTTGCAAAGGGCGTTGCGGGGATGGGTGAGGATGCGCTTGAAATCGTCGCGGGTCAGGGGAGAAAGTTCCACCCGGATGGGAAAGCGACCCTGGAGTTCGGGGATGAGATCGGACGGTTTTTTCCCGTGGAAAGCGCCGGCGGCGATGAAGAGGATGTGATCCGTCTTCACTGGACCGAATTTGGTGGTTACCGTCGCCCCCTCGACAATGGGCAGAAGATCCCGTTGCACCCCTTCACGCGAAACATCGGGGCCATCGCCGCGATTGGAACCGATGATCTTGTCTATTTCGTCGATGAAGATGATCCCGGACTGTTCGGTCCGTTCGATTCCTTCACGCTGGACCGCGTCCTCATCCAGGAGTTTTTCGGCCTCCTGCTGCTGGAAGAAGGAAATTGCCTCGGGAACGCTCATTCGCCGCGTTTTTCGCCGGCCGGGCAGGAATTTTCCCAGCATGTCCTGTATTCCGATCGCCATCTCGTCCGAACCGGCGGCGTTGAAAATTCCCGCCATGGGGAGGGGAGCGGTTGCCTCAACCTCGATCATCCGATCCGTGAAACCGCCCGCCCGAAGCCGGCTGCGGAGTTTTTCCCTAGTCCGGGAACGGCGCTCGCCGGCCTCCTTTCCGTCCTCGAAATCCGGATCTGTCCCGGGCTTCGGCAGGAGCATGTCCAGAATTCTCTCTTCCGCCGCTTCGCGGGCGGAAGCGGAAACCCTCTGTATGGCCTCGATCTGGACCTGGGCGATGCCGGCCTTGGCGAGATCGCGGATCATGCTTTCCACGTCGCGGCCGTGGTAGCCCACCTCGGTATATTTGCTCGCTTCCACCTTGAGGAAGGGAGCGCCGGCGAGGTCGGCCAGGCGTCGGGCAATTTCGGTTTTTCCCACACCGGTAGGGCCGATCATGATGATATTTTTGGGAGTGACCTCCCCCCGCATTTCCGTCGCGATGTGCTGGCGGCGCCAGCGGTTGCGGATGGCGATAGCCACCGCTTTCTTGGCGGGGTTCTGACCGATGATATATTCGTCCAGTTTCTCGACGATGCGTGCAGGAGGCAGGTCGTCCATGGTGATCCTGACTGCCGGCGTTTCTTTCGTGGCCATCATGCGTGTATGTCGTTTCGTCTGCCTTCGGCCAGGGGACGGCCGAATATTTCCGAATAAATGAAGGCTTCTCTCGCCAGGGCCGGATTGCCGCGCAACCGGAAGGATGGGGGCAGGGATTGGTCAATCGGTTTTTCGCCGCCGGGAATGGCTGGTGGCGGATGGATGGGTTCGATTGCTTCCCCTTCCGGCCAGGAGTCGGTAGGCGCTGTCGGGATGGTGGAATCGCCGGATGCCGGTTCGGGCCAGGGGCGCCGGTTCGGTTCCCCTGGAGCGAAAGGCGATTGCGGCGGGATGCGGAGGACGGGTTCGGAACGCCCTCCCTGTTCCTCTTTGCCGAAAGCCGTCTCGCCGAATATTTGCGTGAAAATATCCTCCATGCCGATCGGACGCTCCGTCTCTCCGGGATCGGATGAATGCCGGGATCCTTGTTCGTCTGGAACGACGGCTCTGCGCCTCCGTCTGGGACGGGGAGGAGCCTTTTCAGCCGTATCCAGTCCGAGGAGCGCCTTGAGGATGAGGATGATGATTTCCATTTCGTCATTTTCCACTTTTTCGCGGTGCAGCCGCTATTGCCGCATTTCCTTGCCGCTGATGCTGGAGCGCATGTCAGTGTCCGCCTTGATGTTGTTCAGCCGGTAATAGTCCATGACGCCGAGGTTACCGTTCCGGAATGCTTCCGAGATGGCCATGGGTATCTGGGATTCGGCTTCCACCACCTTGGCCCGCATCTCGTAGATGCGCGCTTCCTGCTCGGCCTGGCTCGCTCTCGCCTCAGCGGCCCGTTTTTCGGCATCGGCCTGGGCCACTTGCTTCTTGGCCTGGGCACGATCAATTTCCAGCTTGGCGCCGACGTTTTCACCCACATCCACGTCGGCAATGTCAATGGAAAGAATGTCGAAGGCGGTGCCTGCGTCCAAACCTTTGGCCAGCACCGCCTTGGAAATGCGGTCGGGATTTTCCAATACCTGCTTGTAATCAATGGAAGAACCAATGGCGGAGACGATGCCTTCGCCTACGCGGGCGATGATGGTTTCGTCGGTGGCGCCGCCGACCAGCCGCTCAATATTGGTCCGCACCGTTACCCTGGCCTTGACTTTGAGTTGAATGCCATCCTGGGCCACGGCGTCAAGGGTTACCTTGCTGGCTAGGCTGCCCACGCCAGGGCTGGGGCAGTCGATGACCCGGGGATCAACCGAGGTGTTGACAGCCTTGACAATGTCACGGCCGGCAAGATCAATGGCGCAGGCCTGATCGAAGGGAAGGGGAATGTTGGCGCGGCTGGCGGAAATGAGCCCCTTCACCACGTCTGTGACATTGCCGCCGGCTAGGAGATGGGCGGCGAGATTTCGAGGTTCAATTCCAATGCCTGCCTGGTGTGCCATGATCAGGGCCTGGGTGAGCTGACCCACATTTCCCTTGGCGAGGTAGTGGGCTTCAAGAAAGTCGCGGCTGATCCGGAGGCCTGCCTTGTGGGTGGTGATCATGGAATTTACAATCAGGCTGGAGTTTACCTTGCGGATAAACATCCCGACCAAATCGATGAATCCGATAGGTACTCCAGAGGCGCGGGCTTGGATCCAGGTCCGCCCGAACGATATCAGGATGAAAAGGCCTACCACAACGGCAATGACGATGGCCAGCCCCACCAAACCGATGATAAGAGGGGTGATTTGATCGATTGAACGGTTCATGGCGTATGCTCTCCTGTGAAAATTTTCTTTTGAAACGGCGATCTGCTGTTGCCTCAGGTCGCCATATCCCTGTTCACCTGTTTGAAACGCCGTTCCGGAATTGCCATCACCCTACCTGACGCCTCAATAATGCCGACCCGGCCGCCGGCCTCAATATATACTCCATCTGTTACCACATCCAGAAGCTCGCCCGAGTCCAATCGCACTTTCCCGGCGGGACGGAGCATGGTCTCGGCGGTGCCGAACTTGCCCACCAGTGCGCGAATATGTTCATTCGTCGATTGGATTTTGGATTCGAGGATCATCTCCGGGTACGGATTGACCCCGGCCTCCTGTTCCTGGATGAGGAAAAGGCGTCCAAGGAACGGCAGCTTTTCTCCGTATTCGGAAATAATCCAAATGGCGACGAAAGCGGCCACGATGCCGATAAAGAGGATGATGGCGAAGGAGCCGACCTCGTTCCACATGAATTTTGCCATGTACGGGGAACCCCAATCCGGGGTGAAGGCAAGGAGAAGCCCGGCCAGGATACAGACGATGCCCGCGATCCCGGAAAAACCGAAGCCGGGAAGGACCATTATCTCCACCACCAGGAGCCCGATGCCGATGAGGAACATGGCGATGCCGACGGGGCTACCGCGATCATGCATGATAAGAGTGGAGAAAAAACAGACGAAGCCGATGATTCCTATCGCGAGGGGAATGCCGGATCCGGGAGCGTGGAATTCGGTGGCGATACCCGCCACGCCCACCACCAAGAAAACGCCCAAAAGAACGATGACCCACACCGGAAGTTTCAGATCGTCCAGCGAGGGAAGGAGTTTTTTCAGGTCGATTTCACCCTCGGCAATTGCCGGCCTGACGCGTTCCTCCCTGTCGATGCCGCGGGCGGCGTAAAAGGAGTCCGCGTCCTCGACAATTTCCGAAGCGAGGCCGTATTCCACCGCCGAAGCGGGGGAAAGTTCGAGGAGCTGCCCTTCCGGCTTGATGATCCTGGTGCCGGTGACGCGGCGGGATTCCCGGCCCTTTTCGATATTCGCCTCGAGAACTTCCAATTCGTGGCCGGTCAGGTATTCCGTCCTCCCGTTGTCCAGGCGCACCTGGTATACGGCGAAGGCGCGGCTCACCATTCCTTCCACCACCGCCGTCGGCCTGCCGTAATGTTCGGCGAAGACTTTCATGGTGGTGCGGATGTCCACCTCGATTTTCTCGGCCGTACGATCATCCATGGCGTTGGCGGCGCCGGTCACCGACGCCTGCATGGGCTGGATGTCTCCAATCCGGGAACCCCTGACCATGACGATTTCGCGGGCGGCCGAAGCGATCATGGCGCCGCCCGACACGGCCTTGTGAAGCACCAGCGAAACGACGGGTATTTTCAGTTTGAACACCTTGTTGGAAAGAGTGTCGCAAGCGCCCACCTCGCCGCCCGGCGAATCGATCTCCAGTACCACCAGCCGCGCTCCGTCGCCTTCCGCTTTTTCAAGAGCGCCCGCGACCATCCCGGCCATTTCCGAAAAAGGCTTGCCGACGATGGCGCCGATTACCGGAATGGCGACCACCTTGTCCTTCCAGTCTTCATCCGCCCAGGCGGGCTTCGCCGGCGCGGCTCCGCCCGCTTCGCCGGCTCCGCCTGGAGGCGCGAACGGAAGAAATGCCGCGGAAAGAACCGCAAGGCGGAAGAAAATCAGCACTATACCATGAAACATGCGATGTTCCCTGGTCGCGAGGAATTGCTGTTTCCCGCAGCTTCTTGCCGCAAGAAACAAGCGTCAAGCTTACCATGATACACGAAAAAGAGGTCGGGGTCAATCATGCTTTTTTTCCTTCGGGGCAATCTGTCCGGCAACGGTACAATTAGGAGAACCGCAAGAGGGCGTGCGACTCGACTGTTGTATGGACGGCGGCTCTCGCGCACTCAGTCGCCGCCGCAATTGCTTTCCATGACGGGCAGTATATAATGTGTCTTGCTGAATTGGATCGATTTTTAAAGAGAGGATGCCGGATATGTACCTCGGCCGGTTTCCGGCGCGATCTGATTTGGGCAGGCGATCCGGCGGGCCGCGACTGGACGGATTCGTTCGTCCAATGCGGAAGGCGGGCGACGGGAGGTCGAATGCGTTTCAGGCGAGAGGGCGGCCGATTGCCGCTGATCGAGGAGTTCATGCGTACTGGCCATGAGCCCGCTCCCGGCGAGTCGTCTTATCTGAACGAATTTATTTTCGAGGGAAACGAGAGTTGCCCGCGTACGCCCATGCTGACAGCCATGAAACGATTCGGCCAGCGGGATTTCATCGAGATGTTGTGCAATTTCCGGCACGAAACGCGCGAAATAGACAATGTTTCGATGGATTACGCCCTGTTGGCGGCTGCTGTTGCGGCCGGTCGTCTGACGCTTCGCGAAACCATCCAGCATCCAGCGGAGTGGGGCGTTTTTCCCGGCCTGGCTGACGATTGGCCGGGCTGTCATCGATTCTGGGGGATGAACAACTCGATCCTTACCGCCGCCTTGGCTGCGGCGTCCACCGCTTGCCTGGAATCCGGGGACATGCAAAAGGCTGCCATAAATCGGGCGCTGGCACATGATCTGCTGGAAATCAAGCGTACGGAATCCGGGGCGTCCGACAATTATTTCGACTTTTGCGACCGGGTGGCCGATTTTTCTTTCCAGCTAATGGCCGCTACGTATCTGCTGGAGAACAACGGCGCCAGCACATCGGCGGCGAATTTTCTGGTACCGATTGACGACGACGGGCCAATGGACTTCCTGATGGCCATCGGTTCGGCTTTCGCCTGTGCCGGCGGCATATTGCGGATAAAGCGGGGATTATGCGGCTTGCCCCTTGATGAAGCTGATCGTCTGGAGGCGAAGCTGAGTCTTGACGCCGCCCGTTGCGTGGGCTTATCCGCCATTTGCGAGGTGAACGTCGACAGCGGGGTTGTGGATTATGCCGAAAGTTGACTGGCTCCGGAATCGAAGGAGGAATAGCCGCAAGAAAACGCTACCGGCGCCGATGATCGCGGGATGGGTACTAGTGCTGTGTAAAGTCTAAATATTTGGATATAA
>JAITKH010000055.1 GCA_031278535.1 Planctomycetota bacterium
AAATGAAAAACTCTTCGATCCGCATTTGCTCGAAGACGGGCGGCGTCCGGCATGCCATGACGCCGTCCCGAAAGGATTTTTATGGCAATCCTCAACCGCGTCTGTTCGGCGCTGTGCCAGCTGCTGTCGGTGGTTTACGTCGCCTTCATGCTGAAACAGTTTTTCCGTCCGGATCAACCGCTGATAATCCTCCCGTTCCACGTATTCGTCACCGTGGCCATTGTTTTCGCCTGGAAACCGTTTTCCGGCAAATGGCAAACCGGTCCCGTCGCGATTTCCGGCAGGATTTTCGACATCCTGGCAATTTGCTGCTGCCTTTATATCGTCCGGCATTTTTTCAACGATATCGCCCGCATCCCGAACCATCTCATCGGCATCGACGAAGTGACCTCCGGCGATATGTTCGCCGTTTGCGTCGGCATTCCGCTGCTCCTGGAATCCGTGCGCCGGACCGCCGGGGCGGGCTTGGTCGTCCTGCTGCTGGTTTTTATCGCTTACGGCTTCTGGGGAGGGATGCTGCCGGGCTGGTTTCGGTTTTCGGATTTTTCCCTGGAGACGTTTGCCGAGCTGGCCATCCTGGGCACCGAGGGCATTTTCGGGGTGACCGCCAGCGCCATAACCTCGTTTGTCTTTTATTTCATCCTGTTCGGCGCCTTTTTCTCCGCAACCGGCGGGGGAAAGATATTCATCGACATCGCCATGTCGATCGCCGGCAGGCGCGTGGGCGGGCCGGCCAAGACGGCGGTGATCGCCAGCGCCCTTTTCGGCACCATCAGCGGTTCGGCCATCGCCAATGTCACGTCCACCGGAGTCCTGACGATTCCGCTGATGAAACGGACAGGCTATTCCCCGGAACAGGCAGCCGCCACCGAAGCCATCGCCTCGTCGGGCGGCCAGCTGATGCCGCCGATAATGGGCGTGGCCGCCTTCGTCATGGCCGATATCCTGGGCGTTCCCTATTTCACCATCGTCATGGCGGGCATTCTGCCGGCCTTGGCTTTTTACTTCGCCATATACGTTTGCATCGATCTGCTGGCGCGCAAACAACGCATCGGCACATTTTCCCAGGCGACTCCCACCGACCCGCTGGCCCCGCGGCTGCATTTGCTGCTTGGCCCGATTTTCCTGATTGCGGCCCTGTTATGGGGATATTCCGCTTCCATGGCCGCGCTGGTGGGAACGGCGGCGGCGATATTGTCTCCGTACTTGCGGCTCGGCACCTGGTACGATCCGCGCCGGATATACGGCTTCGTCTGCTCGGTCGGGCGGCAGATGGCGGACGTGTCGGCGGCGGTGACCGCCGTGGGACTGATAATCGTGGTGTCCATTCAATCCGGTCTCGCCATCAAATTCGTGACCCTGCTGGCCGAATTGGGGCGCGACAGCCTTCTGCTTTCGCTTTTGCTGGTTATCGTCGGCTGCCTGATCCTGGGGATGGGGTTGCCGACCGTGGCGGCTTACGTCATCGCCGCCGTCATGTTCGTGCCGGCCCTGGGAAAACTTGGCGTGGACAAACTGCCGGCGCATTTTTTCGTCATGTATTACAGCGTGCTCTCGCAGGTGACGCCGCCGGTCGCTCTGGCGGCCTTCGCGGCCGCCGCCATAGCCAAGGCGAATCCCTACAGGACGGGGTGGATAGGCCTGGGTTTGGGACTGGCCATTTTCATCCTGCCCATCGGCTTTATCCGGGATCCGGCTCTGCTCTGGCAGGGCGGCATGATGGAGATAGCCGTAGCCGGAGTCGGCATTCTCTGCGGAACCGTTTCCTGGGCCATAGCACTCCAGGGATGGCTTGGAGGAGGCCGGTTGAGGATATTCACGAGACTGGCATTCGGCCTTTGCTGTTTCGTAATTGTGTACGAACCGACATTCAGTCTTGGATGGAGCGCGGCCTTCGGCGTTTTCGTCCTGCTTTTCATCGGTTGCCGGTCGCAGTCCGCCAAAAGATTTTTGCAGTTGCCAGGACGGGACGTCGGCGCGCCTTGACGACAGGGCGGGAGGAAACCTCTCGTCAAGGACAGGTTGGCGCTGCCGGAAGATTGGCCGCGCGGCAATTCGCTTCCGGATAGGAGAAGCGCCCCATGATCGACTTGTCGGACAAGAAAGTTCTCGAACGTTACCTCCTGGACAAGGGGCTGATCGATTCCGCCGTCGGATTTTCCATAACCTATTGCGGCGGGGGAGTGTCCTGCACGGTCGCCTTTGTCCAGGCCGGGGACAGGGCGATGATCGTCAAACAGGCTCTTGCGAAGCTCAAGGTCAAGGAAAACTGGCAATGCGATCCGAACCGCATGAACATCGAGATGAAAAGCAATGCCGTCTATCACCGGTTGGTTCCGGACAGCGCCCCGGCGGTATATTTCTATGATCACGACAATTACGTCTTCGGGCGGGAAGCCGCTCCGGAACGTTGTACCATGTGGAAGAACGATCTCCTGGGAGGGCTGCTTGATTTCGCGGTGGCCGGGAAGGCAATCCGCGCCCTGTCCGCCGTGCACAATGCCTGCGCAGGGGACAGCCAGATGCGGATTGATTTCGGGGACAAGGCGATTTTCCATGATCTGCGCATTTCACCCTACATCAAGTTCGTCATGGAGAAAAATCGGGCGATCGTTCCCTTCGCCGAACCAATTGTCGACGCCTTGATGAACAGTTCCATCACCCTGGTGCATGGAGATTTCAGCCCAAAGAACATCATGGTGGACAACAGGAGGATCTATATCCTGGATTTCGAGGTTGCGCATTACGGACACCCGGCTTTCGACCTGGCCTTTTTCTCGAATCATTTCCTCCTGAAGGCGGTGAAGAACCGCCAATGGGCGGCAAGCTACCTTGACATGCTCCGCTATATGCTCGACATCTACTATGCCGAAATGGCATTCATGGACAGGGCGGAACTTGAAAGCGTCTACGTCAGGCTCCTGGCCCTGCTCTTCATAGCCAGGGTGGACGGCAAGTCCCCGGCGGAATACATCACGGAAACGAATGACAAGGATTTGATTCGCTCTCTCTCCGCCGCCATATTGGATCGGAAGATTGGCTCGTACCCGGAAATGCTGGCGCTGGTCGGGGATGGGATCGCCCGGGTGGGAAACCGCGCATCCCCCCTGGTTTAGCTGCCCTTTAACTGTTCGATCGACGGCATGCGCCGAATTGCGAATCGGTACGCGGCGGCCGCAAGGCGGAACGGGGTACGCGCACCAGCGCGTACCGGTCCGGCAGCCGGACACGGCGCACCGTCTCTCCCTGCGGCGCCTGTTCTCCAATGGCATTGCCGGTGCGGTTCTGAACGGTGCCGCATTGCCGGGGTGAATCCATCAGGCCACTGTTTCCGCAAGTTCGCGCAGCTTTTCCCGAAAGTGGACGAAACTCGGCGACGCATTCTTCGCAACATTCATGTGCGGGCCAATCTTTTCAGCCCATCGGGATTTCTCGGCGCCGACAGCCTGCCAGCCCCTGGCGGACAGTGCGGTCGAGCCGTCTTTATAAACCGCGTCCGCCAACCATTCCCAAGTGCCGCAGATGGAATCATTCTTATATTTATTTAAGATCACGTCTTTTGCCGCTGGATAAGCGGCCTTGACTGCCGGGATGTCGCCAAGAAACCACGCTTCCCCTTCTTCAATGGCAAGGCAAAATCGCGTTTCAGGTTTCCTTCTACAGGCACTCAGGATATCGAGAAGCTTCCGGCGAAAAGTTTGAAGGCATTTGTCGTCAAGATCGCAGACCAGGATAACTGCCGCGCTATACCCTTTCGGATACATGGCGAAAGTTTTGCCGTAGCCGGCGAGAAGTCGCGGAAGCCGGTCAAGCAAAAGACGCTCTCCTGCGTCCTTGTCTCCGGCAAGGTTCCTGGGTATGTGGCCAATTCCCTTGTAGGCAATGATTTTGAACGTATGGCCGTTTCCGATGATCATGGGAACAAGGATATCGAGCGCTTTCTTGCCCGACCGATCTTCAACAAGAATCTCGAAATGCATCCAATTACCTCTCGTCCAGATAGTCGCTGTACCAAAGTCCGCCCAGCGGCAATCCCTCGTCCACCAAATTTTTGACGATATCTATTGTGCCCGCTCTCCGTATGCTTGAAAAGCCGTCCGATCCCTTCTCAAGTATCCATACTTCGTCCGGTTCGAAAGCGTCTACAAAATAAGGCTGGTGTGTGGTGACGAAAATCTGTGGGCCGCCTTTCCGCCCGACTGCTTCACGGAATTCCCGCGCCAACGATTCCAGCAACTTGTGGTACAAACCGTTTTCCGGCTCTTCAATGCACAAAAAGGGCGGCGGCGTCGGATCTTCAAGCAATAGGAGATGGGCAAAAACTTTCAATGTGCCGTCGGACATTTGTTGCGCATAAAATGGATCGCGGAAACCTTTGTCGTTGAATCGCAGCAACAGTCTCCCGTCACGTGTCTTTTCAGTATCGATCCTCTCGATGCCGGGAATTTTCCCGGAGATTCTTTTCAGGATGTCTTGAAAGCGCCTAGGGTGCTCGCGCTCCATGAATTGTACGACATTTCCAAGGTTGTCGCCGTGGATGTTGAGATGCTTCTGCGGCCCGGCAAGCGGCAGGCTTCGCGCCGCGTCAGGCGTAAAATAGCTCAGATACCACCCTTCAATAAATCGCCGGAATGCCGAAATCCTTGGGTGCTGCTTCAGGAACCCTAACGTAGCGATGCCCAGTTTGCGCCGATCTTCCAGTTCAACAACTTCCGTATTTTTCGACTCTTCCCTGGTTCTGTCGAATTTGAGGGATTTCATCAATTCGAAAATATTGAAGTCGCCTTTCGTCTCGTCAATCTGGCGGCCTTCTTTTTCGCCTTTCCAGGCAACGCCTTTTCCGTCGTCCAGGATCAGGAATGAAAACGGCCGGCCATGTTTTTGATCCTTGCGGCGCTGCCTGAGACGCTCTTTCAGAACGTACGGCCTCCCCGAGGAGTCGGAAGCAATCGACAGTTCGTAGGTGATTGGCCTGGCATTTCCATCCTCCCTGTAGTAAACCTCGAATTCAATCGGGCCATTTTGTCCCTGTGAATGAATTTTCTCGAAGCCGCCGCGTCCGCGGGAATCGCAAGCTTCTTCGACCCCGGACTTGAGACAATCCGCCAGGAAGCCAAACGCATCGAACAGCGTACTTTTGCCGACGCCGTTTTTGCCAATAACCGCTATCATCGGCGTGAGCGGAGCGGCTTTTTGCCGGTTCCACAGGCGGCCAAGCGTGATTTCCTTGAATACCCTGAAATTCTTTACGCGGAACCCCTCGATTTTTGCCATTATTCGCCCCCCCCTCCCCCGTCCCTGACGACCCCGCGGACGTCATTGGGAATGGTGCCGCATTGCCTGCCGCCTTCCAATCCTGATTTTCGCCGCGATCAAGGGCGTAATGACATTCGATCCGCCATCGTCTTCTTCTCGTTGGCGCTTGTCCGGTTCCGTATTGAGTCGCATGCCGGTACGGCCGTGGCCACTGCCATCCGGCGCCCGGCTTGTCGGCTTTGCCCGTATTCCCCGGAGGAACAGACCTCTCAGATTCGGCGCGAGTTCGTCGTCCAGAGGATGAAGCCGGCCAGGAACACCGCGACATCCGGCAGCCAGATGGCCCAATACGGGACAGCGCCTTCCCCCATCCTGTTTTCGAAGGTTTTCAGCGCAAAGAAATAGAGTCCCGAGATCAGCACCCCGATCCCGAAGGAAGTGGCGATTGAGCCGCGGGTCCGCATGCCGAGCGGTATCCCCAGCGCCGCGAAGGCGATGCTGGAAAAGCAGAGCGCCAACCGCATATTGATTTCCGAAGTTCGTCTGAGGATCGTCCCCCGCTTCGCCGCCATGCTTTTTTCAATCTCCACCCGCCGCGGGCCAGGTTGATCCTCCAGTCGGCGGAGCGCCGCCTCCAGTTCTGCCAAATCTCTTTCCGCGCCCAGGCGATCCTCTGACAGCCGGCTGATGTCCCAAAAAGACGGGCGGTTGGAATGGATGGTGGGGCTTGGCCTGTTGCTAACGATAATCCGCTCCTCGCCGAATTCGCTGGCGGCGATAAAGGTCCTGTCGATATTGGACGAGTGGATGTCCTGGAACAACGGTTTCGTCACCAGCATCCTGATGACCAGGTTTTCGGCGTCGTTGCCCGACATGTCCTGAAGACGGTGATCCCGGGCGAGCATCCGCTTGGCGGGATAGGGATAGGATGGATTCCAGCCGATATTGTCTGGAATTGTCTCGCCTGCCGGCGGCGCGAAGCGGGTGATGTCCAAAATTGATCCTTCGCCGGTTCCATCGGATTTCGACATGGCGATGAATTCGCTTCCGGTCTGCACGGTGATATTGCCGGGGCGGACCAGCATGCGCCTGAGGATGTTCGCCTGATCCTCCGTCACCAGCCGTTCGATATTCCGGATGGCCGGGAGCATCGCGCTCTCGTTGAGCGACAGCGACACGAAAATGGCAAGGAAAGCGGTAACGAAGGTCGGCAGTGTCACCCAAAACGGGTGAATCCCTCCGGCGTAGGCGGCGATGATTTCGTTGTCGCGGGACAGGCGGCTGTAACAGATGATGACTCCGGTGATTATGGAGAGCGGCAGGACGAAGGGACAAATCAGGGGCAGGAAATAGGGGATGATTCGGGCCATGGTATAGGGGCCGACGCCATCCCGCATGACTTGTCCGGCGAACACCGCCATGAGGATGATGGAAAAGACGGCAAGGGCGAGAAGTACGCTTTTCAGGAGCTCGCGCCAGATGTAGATTGGGAAAATGAGAACGGCGAAATGCCGGCGTTGGTCGGAGAGATCCTCCTCCCAGGCGCCGGAAGGGGCGACATAATAAAAACCGGTGGCGCCAAGTTCGCCTTCCGCCGCCGCGTTCCCGGCGACATTGCCCTTTTCCGGCCGCCCGGGGCTACCCCTGTCCATGCCTCCCCTCCCCCATCCGTGTTTTCAGCCGCTTATGTCGGCAGCCTGCCCTTGAAGAAGGCGGCCTCGGCGGCAATATCCCTGGCGCGGGTCACGGCAGTGCAAATGGCCACGCGCCGTGCGCCCGCCGCCGTCACGCCGTCAATGCTATCCCGATTGATCGCGCCAATGGCGAAGAAGGGGAGCTTCCCCCATCCGGCGGCCCAGGAAACATATTCCAGTCCCACGGCCCGGCGATGCCGCTTGGTATTTGTTTCATAGACAGGCCCCACGCCGATATAGTCGGCACCGTCGGCCAGGGCTTTTTCCGCCAGTTCCGGTTCGGAGGTGGAAACGCCGATGATCCGGTCGAACCCCAGCAGGCGGCGGGAAAGGTGTACCGGCAGATCGCCCTGGCCGCCGTGAATTCCGGAAGCGCCAACGAACATGGCGATATGAGGCCGATCATTCACAAGAAAAACGACGCCCCGTTCGCGGCACATCTCTCCCATGGCGGCGGCCTGGCGGTGGAATTCCCCGTCCTCCATTTCCTTCTCCCGCATCTGGATGATGTCCGCCCCGCCATCGACAGCTTCGCGGGCGGCGGCAAGCGGCGGCGCCGAACAAAGGGATGCGGTAATCAGGACATAGAGCCGGGCCCGATCAAGCCTGGCCCGGAGCGAGCCGTCGGCCAGAACCGCCGGCTCCAGGGCGTAGACGCCGTACCGGATTTTTTCAAATTCCGCCGCAGCCGCTGGATTGGCGATTTTCCCGAATTCGGACAAAACACGCAAGGCCTCGGCGGCCCGGCGGATGGCGGCCGAGGCAACAGCGCGGGCGTCCGGGCGAAAAATTTCGTCCGGTTCTTTCAGGCCGGCGCCGACATCGCCTTCAATGTCGCGGCCGGCCGGGGGCCGCCTGGCGGGTTCCAAGCCTTCGCTCCAAACGGATGCCGCCCGGGCAAGACTGTGCCGGAGGGTCTTTGCCCGGGCGGCCAGCCCCGGGGATTCAATCACGAGCCGAGCATACTCCTCCGCAGTCCGCAGCGCTTCGCCGGCGCGATTCAGGTTGGCGTCCATGACGCGCGATTCGGAAGCGGTCATTTCCCGGTCAGCCTTCATTCGTCGTCCCTCGTCTCCAGAACGGCGAGAAACGCCTTCTGCGGCACCGTGATGTTGCCGATGGCGCGCATGCGCTTCTTGCCTTCCTTCTGCTTCTCAAGGAGTTTCCGTTTCCGGGTGATGTCGCCGCCGTAGCATTTGGCAAGAACGTTCTTGCGGAAGGGACTGATGTTTTCCCGGGCGACGATGCGGGCGCCGACCGCCGCCTGCAACGCCACCTGGAACATGTGGCGGGGTATTTCCTTGCGGAGGCGGGCAAGGATTTTCCTGCCCCTGGCCTCGGCCTTGTCCCGAAGGCAGAGGACGGAGAGGGCATCCACCGGCTGCCCGTGGATGAGGATGTCCACCTTCACCAGGTCCGCCGGACGGTAGGCGATGAACTCGTAGTCCATGGTGCCGTAGCCGCGGGTGGAGCTCTTCAGCTTGTCGTAGAAGTCGAAGACGATCTCCGCAAACGGAATCTCGTAGTGCAGGAGCGCCCTGCGGCCGCCGATGTATTCCAGACCCTTGTGGACGCCCCGGCGCTCTTCGGCCAGGGTCATCACCGCGCCGATGAACTCCTTCGGAACCATCACTTCGAGCTTGACGACGGGTTCGCGGATCTCCTCGATGAAGGACGGATCGGGGACGTCGGAAGGGGAGTGCACCTCGAAGATCCTCCCGTCGGTCCGAAGTATCTCGTAAGTGACGTTTGGGGCGGTCTTTACCAGATCCAGGTCGCTTTCCCGCTCCAATCGCTCCTGCACCACCTCCATGTGGAGAAGGCCGAGAAAGCCGCAACGAAAACCGTGGCCTAGGGCGGCCGAACTTTCCGGGGAGTAGTCGAAGGAGGCGTCGTTGAGGGCCAGACGATCAAGGGCTTTCCTGAGATTCTCGAAATTCTCGGTGGAGGAGGGATAGAGCCCGCAATAGACCATGCTCTTCGGCTCGGAATATCCCGGGAGCGCCTCGGTCGCCTGGCCGGCGATCGCCAGGGTGTCGCCGATCTTGACCGAACGGATGTCCTTGAGATTGCCGACCACAAAGCCGACTTGTCCGGCCGAAAGTTTCTTCACTGGCTTCATGCCGGGGGCGAAGACGCCGGTCTCGGTCACCTCGTATATCTTGCCGCTGGAGAGCATCTCCACCCGATCGCCCCTTTTTACCGTCCCGTCCATGACCCGGATATAGGTGATGACGCCCCGGTAATCGTCATAGACAGAATCGAAAATTAGCGCCCTGAAGGGGTTGTCCAGGTTCCCGGCCGGCGGCGGGATCCGCGCGATGATGGTTTCGAGGATTTCCGTCACCCCCTCGCCCGTCTTGGCGCTGGCGTATAGGACTTCCTCCGGCGCGACCCCAAGGAAAGCCGTCAATTCCTCCCGCACCGCGTCCGGCGTGGCCGAGGCGAGATCGATCTTGTTCACCACCGGGATGATGGCAAGATCGGCGTTGATGGCGAGATAGGTGTTGGCGACGGTCTGGGCCTCGATTCCCTGGGAGGCGTCGACCACCAGCAGCACGCCCTCGCATGCGGCGAGCGAACGCGACACCTCGTAGGAGAAGTCGACATGCCCGGGCGTGTCGATGAAATTTATCTGGTGGGCCCGGCCGTCCCGGCCGGTGAATTCCGCCGTCACCGGGTGGGCCTTGATGGTGATTCCGCGTTCGCGTTCCAAATCCATGCCGTCCAGGAATTGGGCCCGGAATTCCCGCTCCGAAACCAAACCGGTCTGGAGCAGGATGCGGTCGGCCAGGGTGGACTTGCCGTGATCGATGTGGGCGATGATGGAGAAATTGCGTATCCTGTCCGTGTCCATGCAACTCCCAAACCGGAACGCGCCGCCCAACCAGGCGGCGATCGTTCCGCAGTTTCGTTCAAAAGGGAAAGTATACGCTTTCCGGCAGAGATGCGCAAGGGGAGGTGGGCGAGGCTGTCAGGATGCGGATTCGTCAGGGCCGACGCGGTTCACTTGACCCCCGATCATTCATCGTCATTCTTTTCTTTCAAAATTCGGAACTGCGAGCCGGTTTCCGCGGCCGCTTCTTCGTATGCATGAGCCTTGTCGACACGGGCCGCCGGTTTCGGGCGGCTGGCGTTCACCGTCTTTCCGATATCCATCTTTCCGAAAGAAAGGATGTTATCGGGAATTTTCCTGATTGGAGCCCGCAATGCCAACCGGAAAATTGTTATTCTGGTTGATATTTTTCAGGCTTTTTACTACAATGTGATGCTGGATGGGTACCTGTTGACAAAATCGGGCTTGGCGTCGCCCGATTTCCCTAAAAAAATGCCCCGCCTTGTATTTTTGCTGGAAGTCTTCTTTTGACGGGGAGAACGCATGGCGCGGCCGGGTGACAGTGAGAGACAGGGACACGACGAAATGCAGGGCG
>JAITKH010000088.1 GCA_031278535.1 Planctomycetota bacterium
TGCCGCTCCTGCGGGGGCGGCTGGACTTGATCGAGATTGTGGACACTCCGGCGGGGAAGCGGCTGCAACTGGTGGACCTGAAGACCGCCGCCCGGCGCTGCGGGGCGGAGGACATTGATCGGGAACAACTGGATCTCTACGCCCTGACGGCCCGGAAGACCGGGCTGTTGCGCCAATTCGGCCTTCCCCTGGATCTGCGGGCGGATTTGGCGACTAAGACCAAGGCTTGCGAGATTATTCCGCTGGCGGTCCCCCCCGAGCCGAAGAACGAGGCACGGCTGGTCGCCAAGGCCCGGGCCGTCTGGCGGGGCATGACTGCCGGAGTCTGCTTCCCCGCCCCTTCCTGGCGTTGCCCGGACTGCGGCTACAAGACTGCCTGCGGCAGATGGCCGGAAAGGGAGTGATTACATTTCACTCTGACATGGTTATTGCGTGGCATTTGAGAAAACCGGCAATTTCCTCTTTGTTCATCCCTCCCCGCGCCGCGGCCAATACCATTTCCGTCAGCTCACCCGGATCGCACTCGAGTTCAATTCCATTGAGGGACAGGAAAAGATAGGCGCAGGCCAATCCCGTTCGCTTGTTGCCATCGACAAAAGGGTGATTCTGGATGATGTGAAATAGGTAGGCCGCAGCTTTGGAAAAAACATCAGGGTGGAAATACACGCCATCAATGCCGGCTTGCGGCATGGTCAGGGCGGATTCAAGCAGTTTCATGTCGCGAATTCCATTATTGCCACCGAACAGGGATGTCTGCTCGGCATGAATTTCCAACACCTCGGACAGGGCGAGAAACGTTATCCCGCTCATTTCGCCAGTCTCCGGAATGTCTCCCCATATTTCTTGATCATGTCTTTTCTCGCTTGGTTCAATCTGGCAGCCTTGGCGAAATCCTGCGCGGGGGCTATCAGAATGGAATTGCCGTCGGTGGATATTTCCAATGGCGTTTCCGGAGCGATATTCAGCAACTCCAGAATCGGTTTGTCGATAACCACGGCATAACTATTGCCGTGCCGGGTGAGGGTTTTAATCATTTTCGCCTCCATTCTTCAATATCACCATTGTAGTTACATTGTATTTACCGAGATTTGGAAGTCCATTTGTTTTCCTGATGGACAAGGAAAGGACACTTATGAGTGAAAACGGCATGATTCGCTGCGAACTGTGCGGCCGGGAGGAGGCGGCGAGCCTGCTCCGGCATCTGCGGGAGGCGCACGGACTGGCGCCGGAGGCCTACCAGGCCCGCTGCCCCGGTTCTCCCCTGTTTACCCCGGACTTCGGGCACTATCTCCGGGAGAACGGGATTGCCGCTGCCGGCGGCAAGCTGGTCCGGCATGTGAACCTCTTCGGAGTGGCGGCGACGGTGGACGCCCTTCCGGGCAGACACGTCCCGGATGCGGACGGGAGGTACAACTTCGATCCGGTGCTGGCAAGGTCCGTGCTCCTGTCCCTCATCGCCAATGATCGCGTGCTCCTGGTCGGCCCCACCGGTTCAGGAAAGAGTTCGCTCGTCGTCCAGTTGGCCGCCAGGCTGAATTGGCCGCTCCGGCGGGTCAATCTCCACGGCGAGACCGGGGTGAGCGATTTCCTGGGCACCTTCAAGGCCCGGGGCGGCGAGGTGTATTTTCAGTATGGGCTTCTGCCCACCGCCATGCGGGAGGGGCAGATACTCGTCCTGGAGGAGCTTGACGCCGCCACGCCGGAGATTCTGTTTGCGCTCCAGGGGGTGCTGGAAGAAGAGGGGACGCTCACCCTGGCCGAGAACGGCGGGGAGATTGTCCTGCCCCAGCCCAACTTCCGGCTGGTCGCCACCGCCAACACCCTGGGCCGGGGCGACGAGAGCGGGCTGTATGCCGGCACCAACGTCCTGAACGCCTCGCATCTGGACCGGTGGGACGTGGTCTATTCGGTCGGCTACCCCGAGTCTGTGCAGGAGACGGCGATAGTCCGCGAGAAGGCGCCGGAGGTGCCGGCCGCCCTGGTGGAGGGGATGATCAACCTGGCCCGGGATGTCCGGAAGGCGGTGGCGGAGGAGCAGCTTTACACCACCTTTTCGACCCGGAGGCTGTTGGCTTTCGCCCGGAAGATTTCTTCGCTCGGGCTGGAGCAGGCATTGGCGGCCACGGTGCTGAACAAGCTGGCCCCGGAGGAGCGGCGGGTGGTGGCGGAGTTGGCCCAGCGGCACCTGCCGGGATTGCCGGACGCGGCATAGGAGGACGGACATGGATTGGAGGATGCGGTGTCGCCAAGCCGGAGTCAATCGGCGGACGATGGGGCGCCGTCGAAGGCGGTTTGGATGGAAAGAGGATGCCGGCGGGAACGATGGCGACAATTGGCTGCTGTTGCTTGTGATCGGCTTGATTCTCCTGTCGGCCTGGCTGGGATAGGAAGGGGGGATTTTCGATGCGAAACGCCGAAGACGCCCTCGGGCTGGAGGCGGTGTTCGAGAAAGTGGGAAGGAGCCTGTCGGACAAGTTCGGCATCCGGCTGTTGTGCCGGGGCGACCAGTGCCGCACGGACGGCACGACCATCTATCTCCCGGCCCTGCCCGAGGAGATGCCGAAGGACTTGTATTGCGCCCTTCGCGGACACCTGGATCATGAAATCGGGCATATCGTATTCTCCTCGGATACCCGCATACTGCGGGAGTTTGAGGCGAAATGGGGCAAGGCGGGGAGTTTCTTCCTGAATGTATTGGAGGACGTGCGGGTGGAGGCGGCGATGCGGCAAAAATATCCGGGGTCGGGATGCAACCTCGTCAACGCCCATACCTATCTGGAGCGGGAAATCCTGGCGAGGCCGGAACGGCCACCGGTCAGCATCCAGTTGGCTTTTGCCCTGGGCAGCGTCTCCATCGGAAAACCCATCCCCCGGTTTGTCGGCCGGGAGGTCGTCAAGGCGCTCGGGGATGCCGACGCGATTGTCCGGAAGGCCGAGGCCTGCCGGAACACCCGGCAGACGGCGGCGCTGGCCGAGCGGCTGTGGCCGGCGGTGCGAAGACTTCTGGAGCAGAAAGTCGGACAGAAACAATCGCTGGGGCAAAACGATCCGAGCGGGAATCCGGTTGGTAAAGGCAACGGGAAACAAGAGGCGCGAGACCAGGCGGGTGCAGGCCAACAGAGTGGGAGTGAAGCCGGCGGCCAGGCCGACGGCGACAATACCGAGTCCGCGAATGCCGGCCAGGAAGGTGCCGCCAATTCTGGTCGCGAGCAAGGCGCCGGCACTCCAGGACGGAAGGAGGACGCCGCAAGCGAAGCTCCGGGACTTGGGGAAGAAGAGGATGAAGAGAGCGATGTGGGTGGCCGTGATGGAAATGAGGAGGGCGGGGATAACCGGGATGGGCAGACCGCTCATGGCAACGATCAGGCCAACGGCCAGGGCGCGGATGATCGGAACGCGGCCAATGCGAGCTACGATGCATCGGAAAACTCCACTCTGGAGGGACAGGGCGAAGGCGACGGGAGCCAGAGCGCGGACGGCCGGGCGGAAATCGCCGACGACACGCAAAACGGCGAAGCCGGAAACGTGAACGCCGATACGGCACGGCGCCATGTCGCTGTCCAAGCCTCTACCCAGAACTCCGACTCGGGCAGTATGGATCCAGAACAGATCGCCGGCCCGGGCGTCATGGAGCAGTTGGCCGGCCTGATTTCCGAGAGGGTCGCCGCCCATGCCAGGGATACGCGCACGTATCGGCCCTGGACACGGGAATATGACAGGACGACAACGGCCAGGGATCGGTCAACCCGTACGCATCGGGAACGCATCGCCGGGGTCATGCCGCTGGTCACCGGCGTGCGCCAGCATCTTCTGCAGGCGCTCCTGGCCGAACCCCGCGCCCGCTGGCTGGGGGACCAGGAGGAGGGGCGAATCAATCCTGTCGTCCTCCATCGCCTTGTCCGGCCGGTTCGGGAAAAAGGGGGCAATCCCCGGGTCTTCCGGCGGAAGGTGCGCAAAAAACGCCTCCGGACCGCCGTGACCCTGCTGGTGGACGAATCGGGCAGCATGCAGAGGAATGGCAAACGGGAATTGGCGGCTGACACCGCCCTGGTTTTCTGCGAGGCCCTGTCCCGGCTGGGCGTCAAGACCAGCGTCGTCGGCTTCACGACCGCCAACATTGACTTGATGAACCAAGCGGCAAGGCAGACATGCCTGCAGCCGGGCGAGCTCGCCTGCCGGTACCGGTTGCTGCCGCTGCGGCACACGGTGTACAAGCGGTTTGACGAACAGTT
>JAITKH010000344.1 GCA_031278535.1 Planctomycetota bacterium
TCGTTTCCCAGCCTTGCGGCCAGTTCCGCCACGTCCCGCCCCTCCGCGATCGCCTTGCCTTCCCCGTCCACGGCGCGGACATTCATCCGGAGGAAGGGGGGCACTTCGGCACGGTTCCATGTTCCGGGGGGAATCCTCAACCCAAACGTCCGGAATACGGCCTCTCCCAAAGCCTCCGGCAGGGGGCGAACCGGATCGCCCAGGACGGCAAGGAGGCGATCCGCCGCCTCCGGTACGGGATTGATCTCGCGGCGCAGGCTTTTCGGGAGCCTCCGCAGCAGTTCCGCCACTTTGCTTCCGAGGAGGCCGGGAACCAGCCACTCCAGCCGCCAGGCCGGCACGTTGGGGATATCGGCCAGGGGAACGATCACGGTCGTCCCGTCGTCGGGATCGCCGGGGCGGAAACGGTAGGCGAGGGGATAGCGTCGGCCGGCCAGTTCGATTTCGGGCGGGAAACGATCGGCGGTGATGCCGTTCGGGGGATTTTTCAGGAGATAGTCGCGATCAAGAAGGAGGAAGCCGGGATGCCGCGCCTCCTCCGCCTGCCAGAACAGCGCCAGGGCCCGATCATTGTGGACGCCGGCCGGCAGGCGTGTGTCGTAGAACCGGTATATCGCGTCGGAATCGGCCAGGAGCGGCTGCCGGGCCTTGTGAGCCAGTTCCGCCAGGGAATGGACAAGCGCGGCGTTTTCCCGGAAGAAGGAAAGCCTGTTCTCCAACCTTTCCTCCGCCAGCGCCTGACGAATGAAGATTTCCCGGGCGGCCGCCGGATTGATCGCGCCATAATGAACCAGCCTTCCCTCAATCACCGGCAATCCATACAATTCCACCTTCTCCCGCGCCCGAACAAAACCGGAGCGGGGATCGTAGAAAGGCTCCGACCAGGATCGCCTGGCCAGGGGACCGGCGAGTTTTTCCACCCACACGGGATCGATTTCCGCCACCCCTCTGGCGAACAGGCGACTGGTGTCCACCAGTTCCGCCGCCGCCACCCAGGCCGGCAGGCTGCCCTTTCGTCCGGATTCTTCTCGCCGATCGCCCGCAATCCGCGCCGCTTCGCGCCTCTCCCGGGCGGCCCGGGCCGGGCCGGAACCGGGCCAGAGCAGGAAACGAACGCCCCGGGCGCCCTGGTAGATGTTGTCGTCGCCGCGTTTGCCAATCCGGCCGAGCAGGCCGGCCAGGAGAGCCTGGTGCAAACGGGCATAGCCTCCGTCCCGATCGCCATGGCTATCGCCGGGGATGCCGCCCGGATCCGCCGGCAAATTTCCGGCCAGATCGGCCAATTGGCGGCGGATGTCCCGCCATTCCTGCATGCGCAGATAGTTCAGGAAATTCTGGCGGCAGAACTTCCGCGCCTGGAATGTGGAGGGAAGCTTCGCCAGGGCGTCGTCGTAGAATTTCCAGAGCTGAAGCCAGCCGAGAAAATCCGATTTCGGATGGAGAAAGCGACGGTGCGCTGCCTCGGCCTCGCCCCGTTTCATCTGGGGCCGCTCGCGCGGATCCTGGATCGAAAGCATGGCGACGATGGTGAGGGCGGGCTCGATCACCCGGTTTTTTTTCGCCTCCAGCAGGATGCGGGCAAGGCGCGGCTCCAGCGGGAGCTCCGCCATGCGCCGGCCCAATCCGGTCAGGCGCCGTCCGGCGTCGAGAGCCCCGAGTTCCGCCAATTCCCGGTAGCCTTCTCCAATCCGCGAGGGCTGGGGCGGATCGAGGAAGGGAAAATCCTCCACGGAGCCAAGTCCGAGATGCCGGAGGCGGAGAATGACCGAAGCGAGGGAGGCGCGGCGTATTTCCGGGTCCGCGAATTCCGGACGCTTGCGATAATCGTCTTCGGAATAGAGCCGCACGCAGACGCCGGGGGCGGTGCGCCCGGCCCGGCCCCGGCGCTGTTCCGCCGAGGCCCGGCTGATTTTCTCGATTTGCAGCCGCTCGGTCGAGGATCGGTCGGAGACGCGCCGTACGCGCGCAAGCCCCCCGTCAATCACCGCCCGCACCGCGGGAATGGTAAGCGAGGTTTCGGCGACATTGGTGGAGAGGATTATCTTCCGCAGGCCGCCACGCTGAAAAACTCGCCGCTGCTCTTCGGGAGAAAGCCGGGAATAGAGGGGTAGAAACAGGCAATTGCGCGGTCCAGAGCGGGCCAGCATGTCGGACGCCTCGCGGATATCGGCCTCGCCCGGGAGAAAAACTAGAATGTCGCCCTCGGGAATTTCGGCAATCAACTCTTCGACGGCATGGAGAATCATGACGGCGAGGTCGGGATCCTCGTCCTCCCCCTCGTTCGGCTGGCGCCAACGCGTCTCCACCGGGAACACCCGGCCTTCCAGCCGGATAGTCGGGGCCCCGTCGAGGTAGCGGCTGAACCTTTCCATGTCAAGGGTGGCGGAACTGACGATCAGCCGGAGACCGGGGCGCGACGGCAGCAGGCGCTTGAGGCAGCCCAGGAGCAGATCGGTGTCGAGATTCCGTTCGTGCGCCTCGTCGAGGATCACGGTATCGTAGGCGAGAAGCTCGCAGTCGTCCCGGAGTTCGTTCAGGAGAATGCCGTCCGTCATGAACTTGATCAGGGTCGCTGGGCCGAGACGGGCCTGGAAGCGGATTTGGTAGCCGACCGCTCCCCCCACGGCCGTGCCCAATTCCTCCGCCGCACGGGCCGCAACCGACATGGCGGCAAGTCGCCGCGGCTGGGTGACGCCGATCATGCCAATCCGCCCCCGTCCCAATTCAAGACAGATTTTCGGAAGTTGCGTGGTTTTGCCGCAACCGGTGGCGCCGGCGACAATCACCGCCTGGTGATTGCGGATTGCCTCGGCTATTTCTTCCCGCCGGTGCGAAACGGGAAGTTCGGGGGGGTAGGAAATGGATGGAACTGAAAATTCTCTCCGGGCCAGGAGCGCACGGGACGTTTCGAACGCCGCCTGAAGTCGGCTTACCGCGGCAGTCGCCGCCGGCGTCCATTTTCGCAGGGAGGCGAGGCGCGCCGCCTCCCGTCCGAGGCGTGGCCGATCCGCGAGAAGCGTCTGTTCCAGCCCGGCGAGAACGACCGCCGGAATGTCGGCCGGCCCGGGCATTATCATTCACTCCCGTTCGGCATGGCGGCGCGAATTCCGGGAAGGCGCGGGGAAACAGCGGATGCCGTCTTTCTCGGATGCGGAAAAGCGCCTGTCAAAGCTGGCCGGCGCCTCCACCCTTGGGATGCGGGGATTTCGCCTTCGACATGAGCTTGGCGAGGCCGGCCGGTGCTTCCGCCAGAGGGGCCTTGCCACCGGTGAGCTTGGCCAGGGCCGAGGGGCGAAGAACGTCCCCGCCGCCCTTGAGCAGATTCCCGAGGCCGCCGACGGCGCTCTGATCAGGAATACCCTCGCGGGCTGCGGCGATGTTTTCCGCCTGAATGGCATCATAGATTTCCTTGCGGTGGACCGAGACGTCCCGGGGCGCTTTTATGCCTAGGCGCACGGCATCCCCGCGCACGTCGACAATCGTGATCTCCACGTCGTCGCCGATCATGATCGTCTCGTCCTTGCGACGGCTAAGCACCAGCATGGCCGGCCTCCTTGCCGACGTCAGCCGTTCCCCGACTCCCTTCCGGCTCAGGTTCCTTGAACAGGCGATACCGGGTGCTATACTGGGGGTTGACGACGACGACCTGGATGCCAAGACGCGTTTCGGTGTTCATCACCAGCGGCCCCAGAAGATTGGCCGTGGCGTCGATGGGATTTTTGGGGATGACGAGGATGAGACAGACCGCCGCATCCTCGGGCTTTTCGAGCTTGATGACCTGGCGTTCCTTCTCGCCGATCACTATCTGGTAGGAAGGAACGATGGTGTTGGCCTCGCAGATGACGAAGGCCAGTTCCGGCCGATCGCAGGATTGAAGCCACTTGAAAATGCCGTCGTCCGAGCATTCGAACATGACGAAACGGGTGGCGTCCCGGAAACCGATTACCCCCTCCGGAAATACCAGAAGCGCGTCGTCGGGGACATCCTTGTCGCCAAAGCGGCTGGTTTTTACAATCATCCGATCCCTCCTGTTCGCGCCTTGCGCCCCGAGCCGTTTCCAGGCTGGCCGGACCGGGCTTCCGGTTTTTATACTGCCGGCGGCGTGAAATTGTGATTTTCAATCCGGTGGCTATTTTCACAATTCCAATTCGCGATCAGTATATCGGCGGCGGAACCGCATCTCTGGAGAATGTATCCTTTTTCCGTTGAAAAGCAAGAGCGATGGTCCGGGAAGTGCCTCTTCGGCGAAATGGCGGCATCGAAAATCCGGCCGCTTTTCTTCCGGCTGTCCGTTTCGCCTCATCCTCTTCCTCGGCTGGGCGGCGCCGTCTTGCGCCGAAAATCCGAAACCGATATGCTTACGGCTTCGAGATCGGCAAGACCGCGGCCGCAATCGGAACGGCAATGAAAAGGGGGAAAAGCCATGTCTGAAAAAATCATGCTGCTCTATTCCGGGGGACTGGATACCTCGGTCATCTGCCGCTGGCTGGCGGAAATGGGAAACGAGGTTGTTTGCTTCGCCGCCAATGTGGGGCAGCGCGAGGATTGGAAGGCGCTCAGGACCAAGGCGAGGCAAAGCGGCGCCAGGAAGGTGATCGTCGCCGACCTGCGCGAACGCTTCGTTCGCGATTTCGTCTTCCCTGCCATCCGCATGGAGGCGATCTACGAGGGTCGCTACCGCTTGGGCACCAGTCTCGCCCGCCCCTGCATGGCCGAGGCCATGATGAAGGCGGCGGAAGAGGAAAAATGCTCCGTTTTCGCCCACGGCGCCACCGGAAAGGGGAACGACCAGGTCCGTTTCGAACTCGCGGCCGCCGCCCTTTCCCCCGGCCTCAAAGTGATCGCCCCCTGGCGTGATCGGGAATTTTCCTCCGTCATCAAGGGCCGGGCCGAAGCCATCGCCTACGCGAAAAAACACGGCATTCCGGTCAAGGCCACAGTGGAAAAACCTTGGAGTTCCGACGAAAATCTGCTCCACATTTCCTTTGAGGCCGGCATGCTTGAAAATCCGGCGGCGCGGCCGCTCGCCGACATGTTTGAACTGACGATCGATCCCCGGAAGGCGCCGGACAAGCCGGAAAAACTGTCGGTGGACTTTGCACACGGCTTTCCCGTCGCCATAAACGGCAGGAAAGCCTCTCCAGTGGGGCTGATGGAAATTGCCAACCGCTTGGCCGGCCGCCACGGCATCGGACGCGTGGACATGGTGGAAAGCCGCTATGTCGGCATGAAGAGCCGCGGCGTGTACGAGACCCCGGGCGGAACCCTCCTCATGACCGCCCATCGGGATCTCGAGGGGCTGACCATGGATCGAGATCTCATGAATCTGCGCGATTCCCTGATCCCTCGCATGGCCGGTCTCATTTACAACGGCTACTGGTTCTCGGAGGAAATGCGGGCGCTCAAGGCCCTGGTCGAGGAGAGCCAGCGCCATGTCACCGGCCGGGTGCACCTGGAATTGTTCAAGGGAAGCGCCTGTCCGATCGGGAGGGAGAGCCCGGTTTCGCTCTACGATCCGATGGTGGCCAGCATGGACGACGACGGCGGC
>JAITKH010000196.1 GCA_031278535.1 Planctomycetota bacterium
TGATCACGGTGTCCGAAGGCGTCAACCGCGAGGTTCGACGCATTTTTGCCGCGCTTGGGCATGAGGTGAAACGCCTGCTTCGCGTTCAAGTGGGACCGCTGACCCTGACCGGCATGAAACGCGGCGCCACCCGTCCCCTTGCTCCGGGCGAACTCGTCCTGCTGAAGCGGGAAATGGCCGGAAAACCTGGTGAAGCGGAGGAAACCGTATTGGGAAGGCCGACGCGGCGATTCCGGCGCCGAATGCCGGCGCCCAGGCTTGGCAAACCCGACCCTGCCGCCGGGAAAAAACATATCCGCGGCGAGTTGGTTGTCGACGAATGGGAAAAGAAATCCGGGCCCAGGCGGATCGACGGGAGAAAAAAAGCCGGCCGGGAACGGGAACGGCACAATTCGGAATTTTCCGGAGCGGAAAGAAAGACGTCCGCCGCCGGGAGGAAGGGAAGGGGAGGAATGGAACCGCGCAAAAAAAGATTCCGTTCCCGGCCGCCGGCAATTCCGCCGCATCCGTTGGCGCCGCCATCGTCCGGCCCGGCAAAGGGCCGCCGCCATGGATAAAAGACGAATCCGCCCTCTCTGGCTTATCGAAGCGCCTGATCATTCCGGCATGGCGATCGCCAACCTCCACCTTGCCGTCGGCATGGGCCGTGTCGGGATGGTGCCGGCTCTTTTCGCGCTTCGGGACGGCGACAACGCGGCTGACTTCGTCGCCGCCGATTGCCATCCCCGGATATTTCCCCATCTTGGTTGGCCGCTTATCGGAGGATCGGCCGCCCGCGAGGCGCTGGAAACCGGGGTTTCCCTGGTTCATGCCATTTCGCTCGATCTGGACCGGCGCGGCGAAAGACTGGCAAGAAAACTCCGTGTTCCGCTTGTCGCTACCGCCAATCGACTGGAAGAAGACGAAATACGACTGGCTGCCGACTTTCGCGGGCAACTTCTGGTAGCGGTTTCCGATGCCATCCGGGAACGGCTGGTAAACAAGGCCGGCGTTTCCCGGGACAGGATTCGGGTTATTCGAAATTGCCTCGATCTTTCCCGATTCCCCAAGCCATCCTTTCCGGAGGTGGTGCCGAACAGCGGTCCTCAGGCGGCGGTTATCGGCACTTTTGGGCGGCTGGCGGAGAAGAAGGGGCAGAGGGTATTTCTCCAGACGGCGAAACTTCTCATCGAAAATGGGCTTGACGCCGAGTTCCTGGTCCTGGGCGACGGACCGGATCGGTCGGCGCTGCGGAATCTGGCGGACGAACTCAACATTTCGAAACGGATAACCTTCACGCCCAAGACCGTTTCCGGTCAGTTGGCGCGGTTGGACATTCTGGTCGAACCGTCGCTCCAGGAAGGGCTCGGCATGTCGGTTATGCAAGCCATGGCAATGGGCGTGCCGGTGGTGGCGAGTGGAGTCGGCGGCCTCTACGATCTTATTGACGACGGAGTGACCGGCATAATGGTCCAGGCCAACGATCCCGAAGCCCTGGCCAGGGCAATCCTCGGCCTCCTCGACAACCCTGGCCAGCGCCTGGAATTAGCCAGGCAGGCCCGGGAAAAGATTGAACGGGAGTTTTCCTGCGAACTGGTGGCCCAGGAACTCTCCGCATGCTACCGCGAGGTACTGGATTCCTTTGCCGGATGGGGCGGCGGCGATGCCGGAACGGTCCACGCTTTTCGGTCCTGATCCTTTCCCGCCGGGGGATAGCCGGTTCATCCGCGAATGGCGGCCGGATCGGGGTACCGCCCGGGGCGCGTTCCTCCTGCTCCATGGCATGGAAAGCCATTCCGGCTGGTTCGATCCCCTCGCCGTCCGTCTCGCCGCCGACGGCTGGGTTGTCCTGGCACCGGATCTCCCGGGCTGGGGCCGGAGCGCGGGGCCTCGCGGGCATTTGCGCAGTTACCGCGACTTTCTCGAGGAAACCTCCGCCATCGCCTCGTCCGCCCGTGAACGGTATGGCTCCGTACACCTTGTCGGCATGTCCTGGGGAGGACTCGCCGCTCTCTACATCGCCATGCGCAGGAGTTGGCTTTTCGACACGCTTGGCCTTCTCGCCCCCGGCCTCGCGGCCAGGCGGGACATTGGATCTTCCGGCCGGTTGCGGGCGGTTGCCGCCATCCTTTTTGGCCGGCCGGACGCGGAAGTGAGTGCGGTTTTTCGGCCCGGCGATTTCACGGCACATCGGCAGTTCCGCGAATATATCGAAACCGATCCGGCCAGGGTGCGGCGCGTGGACGCCTCTTTCTGTTTCGAAACTTTCAAAATGCGCCGATTCGTCCGGGAAAATGCCGGCCGCCGCCGCCTGCCTCCATCCCTCTGCCTGTTGGCCGGCGAAGACGCCATCATCGACAATCCGGCGACGGAAGCCATCTGCCGCCAGGCAGGAATCGCGACGGAAGTCCTGCCTGGCGCGGCCCACAGCCTGGTTTTCGAGCGGCCGGAAGAGTCGGCGGCGGCGCTTTCCCGGCTGGCGGCCGGGACGAAAACAGCGCCCGTTCCCAACCGGCCGGTCTGGATTGTCGGCGTCGGGGCGGTCGGCGGCGCCCTGGCGTCGCTTCTCTCCTTCGGCGGCGTGACGGTCGGCCTGCTTGCCCGTTCCGGCCGGATTGCCGCCTTGCGCGAAAACGGCATCCTCCTCCGTTCCGGGAATGGCCGGAGGCGAACCGGCCGCAACAGCGTACCCGCCGATAACCTGGCCGGCCTGCCGTCCGATCCGGCCCTGGCGCTTCTGGCGGTCAAAAATTATGATCTCGAAGACGCCATTCCCGCCCTGGCGAAAAACCTTCCGCCGGATGCCGTCGTCGCTTCCATCCAGAACGGCGTCGGGAGCGAGGTGCGTCTTGCCCGGGCTTTTCCCGGCCGTCCCCTTGTCGCTGCCGCCGTTTCCACCGGACTGGAAACGAACGTTCCCGGCATCGTGGACTGGCCGGACGATCGGGGCGGGATTGCCGCCGCGGCTTCGGGAGAAAATCCCGGACAGGCGCGGGAAGCTTGGTTGGCGGCGATGGCCGCGACCGGCATGGAATGCCGATGGTTCGATTTTCCCCGGGCGGCGGAGCGGCTCAAATGGTCGAAGCTGATTCTCAACGCCGGCTTCAATGCCCTCAACGCCCTGACCGATCTGTCCAGCGCCGACATTCTCCGTTGTCCGGAGACCGGCCAGTTGGCAATTCAGGCCATGCGGGAAGGCTTCGCAATCATGCGGGCCTTGTCCCTGGCGCCTGTCGATCTGCCGGGTTACCCGGTTGCCCGACTTGCCTTTTTCTTGCGGGCTCCGGCGAGTCTGGCCAGAGCCGTTCTTTCCCGCCACCCGGCTCCAGAACGCGAAGCCGCCTTCTCCATGCGCCAGGACAGAATGAAGCGCCGATCACGATCGGAGATTGCCGAGTTGAACGGCGCAATTGTTCGGGCCGGCCGTGAATTGGGCATCGACACTCCCGCGAACCGCGAACTTACGGCACGGATAGAGGCCGTCTTTTCACATTTGGAAAAACCATGAAAATCGCAATGTTTGCCTGGGAAGCGACGGAGGGGATTGCGGTGGGAGGCGGCGCCCTGTACGCCAGCCGCCTGGCTGCGGCCCTGGTCCGCGCCGGGCACCAGGTGCGGCTCTTCACGCGGCTCGGCCCCAACCAGCCCATGGACGAAACGGTGGGCGGCGTCTCGATCAGGCGCTGCCCTTGGGATACGAAACCCGGTTTTTACGACGAGATTGAGTCCCTGTCCCGTTCCTTTCTCCATTATTTTTCCGATTCCCTCCGGAAGGACGGGCCATATGACGTGGTGCATTGCTGCGAATGGCTGACTTCCGGGGCCGGCGTCAGGGCGGCCGAACTTTCGAAGGCAATCCTGGCCGCCAGTTTTCATTCTACCGAATGGGGAAGGACGGGAAAATGGCCAGATTTTGGCGATTCGGCCCGCATCGCCCAACTGGAGCGTCTGGCAATCGAACGTGCCGACGCCGTCGTCGCCGTCTCGCATTGGGCCAGGCGGATGATCCGGGATCAATTTCATCCTCCAGAATGGAAGTGCGGGGTGGTTTCGCACGGAGCCGATTTTCCCGATCCGGCGGAGGCGGTCGCCAAGGCTTCCCATATGCGGGAATTGGCGGGTTTGGCCCCCGGCTTTCCCTGCGCCCTGTTTGCCGGACGGTTTTCGCCGGCAGGTGGGGGCGATCTGGCTGCGCGGGCCTGCCGCCTGGCGGCCGGCCGTTTTCCGGAAGCTAGATTCCTTTTCGTGGGCCGTGGTCCCATGGAGATGGAAATGCGGCAGGAGGTCGGCAAGACGGGGGTGTTCCTCCCCCTCGAAGGCGGGACGGTGACCCCTGAATGGTATCAGGCCGCCAGCTTGGTTCTCGCCCCTTTCCGGCGCGATTACAGCGGGAGGGCTGTTCTGTCCGCCTGGGCCTTGGCGAAGCCTGCCGCCGTTCTGTCCGGTACAGTTCCTTCCGAATTTGTCCTGCCGGACAGGAACGGCTGGGTGGCCGAAGCGAGACCGGAGGCACTGGCCGAGGCCGTGTTTGCGGCTTTCGCCGATCCCGAAGCTGCCGCCTGGATAGGCAGAAACGGCCGGGTTGCGGCCGAGACGGCTTTTACCTGGGACGTTGCGGCGAAGAGGCTTGCCGAACTTTATTCCCGGCGGCGAGTGTTGGCCGCGGGTTGATTCGGATCCGGATGCGGCGTCGCTTTGTCGTCCCGGTTTTCCGAAGGAATGCGGTGTGTTTTCGACAGGAATACCGAGATTTGCGAAGACAGGGACAGAAGTTTTTCCGAAACGGCGGCATTGGTGGATGCGCTGTCCACGTTTCGTTTCGCGACCTCCATCACCTGTTCCAGTCCCGCCAGCACCTCGCTGATGATCCGCGATTGATCCGCAGCCTGTTCCGTAACCTTTCGCATCAATTGCGCCGCGTCGGTGGCGATGCGCTCGATCTCTTCCAGGGCGGTCATGGTCTTTTCGCCCATGTCCAGGCCGACTTGCACCTTGGCCGCGGACTCCCGCAGGGTTTCGGTAGTGGAGACGACGGACTGGGCGCTGCGGTTGGCGAGTTGCCGGACCTCGGAAGCGACCACATTGAAGCCGCGGCCGTGGGATCCGGCTCGTGCCGCCTCGACGGCCGCATTGAGGGCAAGGATGTTGGTCTGAAAGGCAATGACGTCGATTGCCTTGAGCGCGGTATTGATGCTCTCGGTGATGCCGGAGATTTCCTGCATGGCCTCCGAAAGTTGCCGCATCCGCTGGTTGCCGTCGGTGGCCGTCCGTTCCACCTGCTCGATTATCCTGTTCGTGTTCCCGGCCAATTCCGCGTTGGATCGGGCATGCGCCTCGAGCCGGCTTGCCGCTTTCGATATTTCCTGGAACACCGAACTCTGCTCCGTGGCGCCGGCTGAAAGCTCTTGGCTGTGCGCGCTGACGTTTGACGCGACTCGCAGCAATTCCTGCGACAAGGCGGCGACCTGCCTGAGAATGCCGTCCAAATCGGCAATGCTCGTCTCCATCGCCGCCGTGCGCGAGCGGATGGCCAGGATCATCCGGTTGAAAGCGTCGAAAAGCGTGTTGAATTCGCGGAAACGCGACATCTTCGCGACCAATTCCAGATCGCCGCGGGCAATGCGCTCGGCCGTCTGGATCGATTGCCGGAGCGGAGTGAGCACGAAATGCAGGATGACGACAGCCACGGCCGCAGCCAGGATCGTCGCCGCCAGCATCATCGCCAGTCCCAAGGATAGCCGCTTCCGGATGGGGCCGGTGAGAGTTTCCTCTGGAAGGAACACCGCCAGGGAATAATCCTTCCCGGTATCCAGAGGGGCAAGAATCATGAAGTGGGGAATCCCGGCGTTTCCGCTTTTCAGGAGCACCTTGTCGATTTTCAAATCCCGGCGTTGGCGGATTTCCGGCGCTGAGGCCGTGTCGGCTTCGCCGGATGGAACGATATCGTCGGCGAACAGATTCGCGCCGCTCTTCACCTTTTTGAGATCCGGGTGCAGAACATATTTGCCTTCGCGGTCGATCACCGCGCAAAAAGCCCCTTCGCCCAGTTCGGCGGCGGAACGGTTGATCAGTTCGGCATACCAATCCGCCCGCGTGTCCACGCACAGCATGCCGTAAAATCGTCCGTCCGCCATTATGGGAATGGTGTAGGTGAAAATCCAAT
>JAITKH010000246.1 GCA_031278535.1 Planctomycetota bacterium
ATCGACGGTTTCGACGTCGAGCAGCAGCCTTTCCATATCCTTATCCAAGCCCTCGTTGCCGGCGGCATCCGCGTTGGCGCTGGAATCAAGCTCTGCGTTGGCGGAAGCGGCAAGGACGAACCAGAAGCTCCAATCGTCGGCGAAGACGAGCGCGGCGGCGAACTGTCGCGTGTCTTCGTTTTCCCCGTCCAGGAACTCCGCCTTGAAGGCGGGATACGCGATCCTTTCCGCCAGCGCCTGGAAGGGAGAGATCGTTATTTCCCGCGCCGGCGGCCATTCGATCCGGACAAGGCGTTCGACCGTCTCCCTTTCGTAGTCCATTCAACTATTTCTGGAATTTTTCCCCATCATTCCCCGGTGTCGAACCCGTAAAGGAAAGAAAATACATCCAGTTTGTTTCCGGCGGACCTTTGAAGATTTTAACTCGATATTATTCACTAAATTATAGATACGGGAATCAATGCAATGTCGTCTTGAAGCCGCGGCCTGCACATAAATCCCCGGATTGCCCGTAAGCCTGTATCGCCCTCATGGGCAAAAGGTTATAAGTCCACTTTCATTGATGTGCCGTATATTATCGCGTCAAGGCGTACGGCAACGACCTATGGCGACCCAAGGCGAATCGGCCAGCCTTGCCAGAGGCCGAATATATCTTTCGGAGCAATTTTGGCAGGGAAACATTGGCGGGGAACGCCGTTCCGGAATAATGGCGGCATTTTTATGCCACGTTCGACAGAAAAAGAGTAAAGTCCCGAGGATCGATGGCCGTTATAGGATAGTGGCGAAACACACGAAGATTTGGCCTTTCCAGGAAAGGAGGTCGTGTATACGGGGTGAAACGGTAAAAGGTTGTCAGACCGGCTTTTTCCGCGCCGGGCACGGATGCGAAGCGGAAAGCGGGCGGCACGGACGCCGTCCAACAGGGAATGAACAAAAAATATTCAAGGAGGAATACTGTCATGTCCATGATTGTCGCGCACAATCTCCCCGCCATCAATGCCGGAAAAAACCTGTACATCAACAACCGGGCTCTCAACAAGAGCATCGAGAAACTGTCGAGCGGCTACCGCATCAACGTCGGCGCCGACGGCCCGGCCGATCTCGTCATCTCCGAGCAGTTGCGCGCCCAGTCCTTTGGACTGGAACGCGCGGTCCGGAACACCACCGAGACCATCAACGTCCTCTCCATCGCCGAGGGCGCCCTGAACGAGATGAACAACATCCTGAAGAAAATGAAGGCGTTGGCCATCCACGCCGCCAACAACGGCATCACCAGTCCGGATCAGATCGCCGCCGACCAGTCGGAAATGGACTCGGGCATCCAGACACTGGAGAGGATCTCCAACGTCACCAAGTTCTCGGATCAATATCTCCTGAACGGTTCGAAAGACCTGACCTACAACGTCAACACCACCGTCAAGGGCACACAGAACAACAAGCTCACCAATGCCGGCCTCACCAATTTCCAGCAGATTTTCAAGCGTGACGGCTACAAGGTCACCATCGGCTTCACCGGTGCCGTCAACGCCAACGCCGTGACCAATATCGGCCGGGCGGCCATGACCACCCAGGCGGCCAAGGCCTACCTGGAGATTGACGTTTTCGATACATCCAAATCGCAGGTGAACCAGGACGGCATTCTGACCAAGGGCCAATCCTTCATCCTTACTGGTACCCTCGGATCCCGCCAGTTCAATTTCTCCGAAGGCGCCCACATTTCGGAGATCGTCTCCTCCATCAGGAACGTAGCCGGCTCCACCGGTATCGACGCCAGTCTCATCTTCAACCGCAGCCAGCGCATAAACTACAGTTCGGACGCGGCGGATACATCCGGAGTCAGCCTCGCAGCTACGAATGGCTGCGGTTACATCACCATATACGACAATTATAAGACTTCGACGGGCGGTTCGAAGGTGCTGATCGCCGATGACGCATCCCTTGTGGCCGGCAGTGTCATACGGTATGGCGGGAACACCGACGGCAACGGCAATGTCTATGTCAAGATAATCAGCGGCGGCGCGAATCCGTCATATGAACTTTACAAGGATGCCAGCCTGTCGCAGGAATCGCTGATCGGCACCGGCGTCAGCGGTTCCGACAGCGTTGAGCGGAACAATTCCGATTTCCGCATAAATTTGAATCTTGCTGCCGATGCCCGGTACGGCGATGTCGTCAGGCTTTCTTTCGGGAACATTGTCCTGAACACGGAAACCGCCACCGGCGGCACCGTCGTCGGCGCTGCCGCCACCATCCGAGGCAGCGGTTCCGGAGCCTGCATGTTCAGGCTCGGCTATTCGACGGCCTCCGGCGTGGCGTTGGGACAAAATACCGACTCGGCCGGAAAAATCTACGTCAAGACGGTGTATAACAACGCGACTCCCTCCCAGGCCATGATCTACGCCTACAACAACGCCCTGATGCGCGAGCAGGACATGGTGGCTTCCACCCAGAACTTTGTCGCCATGACCGGTACGGACAACTCCGTGATCCTCGATTCCATCTGGAACGACGAGCATACCGCCAATACCGGTCTCGGCCTTACGCTGGCATTGAATGGCGGAGATGTTGCCAACAAGGCGAATTCCACCGAGACCATGGAAATCCAGTTCCTGAACCTGGGCGCCCGCATCAGTTCGGCCGAATACGGGAGCGATCAGTTCATCAAGGTCCAGACCTTCGAGGGCGGCATTTTTGTGGACTACGAGGACGCCGCCAACTACGACAGCACCAGGCTGCTGGAGCGGGATACGGTATACGAGAAGCGGGGACAGGACGCCACCATCACCGTAAACGGCCAGCAGATGAAGACCAGCGGCCTCACCCTGGACCTCGCCACCCCGGACATCATGGCCGACGTTGTTTTCAATTCCGGCAAGTCGGGCAGCACCACCCTGGCCCAGGTCGGCTACAACGAAGGTACGGTTTTCACCAAGGCCACTTCCCTCACCTTCGATTACAACTATCAGTCGCCGGCCGGCAGCACTTCCGATACCCGTTCCAACGCCGGCAATAATACCTTTTTCTCCTCTCTTCTGAACAACGCCAGTCACGTGACGAACGAGATAATTCAAAATTTCCAGGGCGGCATGCAGCTTCAATTGGGCGAGGGCGCTGGCGACCAGGAACGGACGGTCGTCGCCCTGAAGTCGATGTCAACCGCCCAGCTTGGCCGGATCGAGGTGACCAAGCAGTTCGACCCGAAGAAGGCGGTAATCGAAACCCGGACCCTCTCCATCCAGAATGTGATGGGGGGGCAGGTTGCAAGCCTTTCCTCGGATCCGACGCTTTCCCTGGCCATAATCGAGAAGGCGATTGCGGACGTCTCGGAACAGCGGGCCACCATCGGCGCCGTGCAGGCGAACATGCTGCAGACGAACGAGAACAACCTGCGGGTGGCGATCGAGAACATCACCAAGACCGAGTCG
>JAITKH010000002.1 GCA_031278535.1 Planctomycetota bacterium
AAAAGGATTTTCTCTCATCACCTCGCTTGCCGGCGCCGCCAAACGGTCAAACCCAAGCCGCATGTCCACCGGCTTCAGGCATAGAAACACTTTGACGCCGTCGGCAAAGCTCAGCATGGCTTCTCCCGCAGCGCCCTCACAATCTCGGCAAGACACTTCAGGGAAGAAAATCCACAGACGCGTATCCGGTCACCGGAAAGAAAAAGGATCTCAACTGTCGGCGACAACGCGACCGGATCGTTTGGAAACGCCAAGGCAGGAGCATCGTCAGCGGCAACGTGAATCCCAGCAAAATCACTCCTGCCCGACAGTTTTTTCTTCCAATAATGGAAGCAGCCAGCCTTCAGACCTTCCCGTCGGCAAAACGCCGACACCGACAATCCCGATTCCTTCTGCCTGCATACCGCCTCGCTCCACAAACTCGCCTTCGTCATCCCAGACCCTACACAAAAAACCGGAAAGTCTAGACGCTCGACACCCCCACCGCAAGAACGGGGTTTGCCGGACACTTACTGCTTTCAAATCTTTTGGTTACCGCATATATGGGGAAAGGAATTCATGCGCATCTTCCGCCCAGGTCCACGGGTCGGGAATTCGTTCCCAGAACTTCCTGCTCATCCCCTTGTACGGATTGGCGTATTCGCAGACAATCTCCCCGTCAAATCCATGCGAAACCGCTTCTTCCATGATGACGCGGTAATCGATGTCACCGTCGGTCAAAAGCGTCCAGCGGAATCCGCGATCGCCTTTGGGGCTGTAATCATCGGCGGCCGGAGACCGGATGCGGGCGTTTTTCACATGCAGACAGGTCACCCGACCGCGAAGGATTTTCAGTTCGGCCAACGGATCAAGTCCCTCAAAAACGGCATTATAGGCGTCGAAAACAATGCCAAGATTCGATTCGGCGATGGCATCGGCCAATTCCAGCGTTTCGGTTGAACTGCCGGGAATGCTGTTTTCGCCGTTTTCCAGCAACAACCCCACCTTTTTCCCCATGCCATAGCGGCATAGCATTTTCATGCGACGGACAAACAGGCGCTTCGCTTCGGCCAGGGGCAGGGAAACGCCCTTGATCGGCGCCTCGGAAAAGCCGATCATGCGCACCCAGGGAATGGACATGGCAACAGCGAAGTCAATCATTTCCCGGAATTTGCCGATGCACTGCCCGGCCAGTTCGCCATCGGGGAGGGTGAGGGGGTTGTAGCAGGAAATGCCGGAAAACGCCAGATTGGCGGAACGGAGATTTTGGAGCAGGTCGCCGGCGCCGGAGCCGTCAAGCGTGTTTGGCCCGATCATGTCGTAGCCGACGGCGTTTACATTCCGCGCCTCAATGCACGGGGTGTCAAGCGAATGGCCGCGAACCTCCACGGCGCCGTAGCCGAGCGAAGAGGCGATACCGAAGGCCCGAGCCAAACCGAAAGGGTTTTTGAATGCCACCGCCGAATACAGCGACAGTCTCATGGTTGTTCCTTTGAAGTGCCGGTCGCGCCGCCCCGATACTGGCGCCGCATCATGCGCAATCCCCATCCGCCCAGGACTCGAAGGAGCGAAAGAAGGGAAACGGCGATGAAAAAGGCGGCCACCGGACTATTGAAGAAAGAGAAGAAATTTCCTTCCGCCATTTGCAAGCCGCGGCGCAGGTTCAATTCCGCCATGGGACCGAGGATGAAGCCAAGAATGAGCGGTGTCAGCGGATAGCGGTATTTATGCATCAGGTGCCCAAGGGCGCCGAAGGCGATGACGGTCCAGATGTCGAACACGCGGTTGTTCAATCCGAAAGCGCCGACCAGGCACATGACGATGATGGCGGGCAGGAGAACGTGTTTCGGCACCCGCAGCAAATTGACGAAAATGCGGATTCCCCAGAATTCCACGGCAATCATGACGAAATTGGCGACAATCAGCGAAGCGAACAGGGCATAGACCACATCGCCGCTGTGCTGGAAAAGCAGGGGGCCGGGATTGAGGCCATGCACCATGAAAGCCCCGATAAGCATGGCGGTCACCGTGTCGCCGGGAATGCCGAGGGTCAGGAGCGGAACCAGCGCTCCGCCGACGGCGGCGTTGTTGGCCGATTCCGGGGCGACAATGCCGTCGAGAATGCCGGTGCCGAATTTCTCTGGATGTTTTGAGCATTTCTTGGCCGCAATATAGGCAAGAATATTCGCGGAGGAGCCGCCCAGGCCCGGAAGAATGCCGATGCCGGTGCCAATAAGGCAGGAACGGACGAAATTCCATTTCTGCTCCCAAAACTCGCCCATGGTGAAACCGAATCCCCTGATTTTCCGCACTTCGACTCCGGCGGTGTCGTCGTCCCGGTTGCCGACCGTGCGCAACAGTTCCGATACGGCGAACAATCCCATCATCACCGGCAGCAGGCTGAACCCGCCGGCGAGTTCAATGACGCCGAAGGTGAAGCGCGGAAAACCGTCCATCGGCGATATGCCGGCCGTCGCCAGGGTCATGCCGACGAAACCGCTTGCCATGCCCTTGAGAGCGGAATCTCCGGATACGCTCGATATGAGCGTCAAGGCGAAAAGGGCGATGGCGAAATACTCGTAGGGGCCGAAGCGGACGGAAATGGCGGCAAGCGGCGGCGCGATGAGGAACAGCACCGCGAAGCTGAAGAAGCCGCCGAGGAATGAATAGACGATGCCGGCGCCCAGCGCCTTTCCCGCTTCGCCGCGATCGGCCATGGGTATGCCGTCGAAGGTCGTGGCGATCGAAGAGGGAGTGCCGGGAATTTTCAACAGAATGGCCGAGATCAAGCCTCCCGAACAGGAGCCGACGTACAGGCCCATGAGCAGGGCGAATGAGTTGACCGGCGTCATTTCAAACGTGAGCGGAAGGCACAGGGCGATGGCCATGGTGCCGGTCAGGCCGGGGATGGCGCCGAAAACGATGCCGACAACCACGTCGATGAGGATGATAAACAGGGTGGCGGGATTCACGACGTAGGCGAAGCCGATGCCGAACATTTCCAGTCCCATTGTTGTTCCCCGAACGCTCTGCGCCAGGCTTTTGAATCGCCCGCAACGAAATTACCCGAATAGGCCGGCCGGCAGGGACATTGCGAACAGCTTGACGAAAACCAGGTAAACAAGAATCGCGGCGACAGCCGACATCCCGGCCCAGACCGCCATGCGGGACGAGGATGCCTTTCCCCGCATCAGGATCACTTGCATAAGCAGGTACAGGGTTGCGGCAATGATGAAACCCAGATATTCGAGTCCGATTGCAAAGAAGGCGAGCAGTACGATGGTCAATGCGGCGGTACAGTCACCCGACGCCTGTTCTTGCTTTTTTTCTGTCGGGGGAGTTCCATCGATCGCGGCTTTGCGGCGAAACCAAAGGACATTGCCGATTATGGCAAGCGAAACCAGCCCGAGGCCGGCGGCGAGCAGTCTGGGGACGGCGGCGGGGCCGACATTTGCGAGGGCGAGAGTGCGCATGGAATAGGTGGCGCAAAAAAGGATGGCCGAATAGATTAGCAGGCCGACGGGAAATGCCAGACTGTCCGGTTTTTCCATTGCGGTTCTCCGTACGGATTTTCGTGTGCGGCGATTATGAACCGACTATAGTATCTCTTCGATATACTTTTTGTACTCGGCTTCCCTGGCCTTCATGAATTCCGCCGATTCCCCGGGATCGAGGAATTTCGGTATCATGTTGTAGCGGGCGATGCTTTCGGCATATTCGGGCGATCCGACGGCTTTGGCCATTGCGGCGGAGAAGGCGTCGACCTGGGACTGGACGGTACCTTTGGCGAAGCCGAAGAAGAAAAACTTCACGTAGGCGATGTCCAAGCTCTGTTCCCTGAAGGTGGGAACGTCGGGCAGGAAATCATTGCGCCCTTCGGCCATGATGCCCATGCACTTGAAATCGCCGGATTCCATATAGGGCTTTGCGACGCTGTACGGCAGGCTGACGAGATCGATGCGCTTGCCGAGCAGGGCCGCCACCCGGTCGGCCGCGTTGCCGCCGTCAATTTCAATGAATGCAAGGCCGGTGCGCTTCTGGATAAGGCGGCCGAGCACCTGGTTGATGGAGCCGGTGTCGGTCGCGTATCGCAGCTTGCCGTTCCCCAATCCCTTGGCGTGTGCGACAAGTTCCGCGATAGTGGAAAAAGGCGAATCCTTGTGGGTGAACAGGCCGAAATCGGCAACCGAGGCGGGAATGCCGGCGACGGCGAAAATTTCGTCCCATTTGTAGGGCGACATGCCGAGCAGGTTGGCGACGATGGCGTCGGTGTGGAAGTACAAGGTTTTATAGCCGTCCTTGGGCGAAGAAACCAGATTATTGGCGGCAACGGTGCCGGCGGCTCCGGCCATATTGACGATGGGAAGCGGTTGGCCGAAATATTTTTCCATTTCCTTTGCGAGGAAACGGGCGGTCATGTCGGTATCGCCTCCCGGGTTGGCGGGGATAAGAACCTGGATTGGTTTGACGGGATAAGCGTCTCCCGCTGAAACAGCACCGGCAAAAGCACAGGCGCAGGTCAGGGCAACGCACAGATTTCCTGCATGTTTCATGGCATTTCCTCCTGTAAAATGGGCCTTTCTTTCGCATTAAAGGAATGCGGTATCGACTTGGCTCCTTCACTCCTCCCTGATCGCCTTTTCGTAGGTGCGGCGGATGGAGAAGAGGTTCACGCCCTCGGGGTCGATTCCGGCTTCGCGGCACATGTCCTTCAGCCGCAGGCAGATGGTCCGGGGAAGCAGTTTCCGGAAGACCGGCCCGGAGTTGACGCTTTCGCAGCGGTCCAGCTTCCTGTCCCGCCAGGCCGCGAGCGCCGTATGCAGCTTCGGATGCAGGCGGATATGCCGCGACTGGCCCTTCCTCCTGCCCTTCCCCACCGGCAGGGCGATTTCCCGCTTTTCCCAGTCGATCCATTCCCAGCGGAGCGCCCCCTCGCCCTGGTTCCGGAATCCCGAATACAGGTAGACCATCCAGCGGACCCGCCATTCCTCGTCCGGCTCGGCCATGAAAACGGCCCGGAGCTCGTCGGGCGTCAGGTCGCACCGCCGGGGCGCATCCTTGCCGCCCGCCGGCTCCCATGCCTCCAGCGG
>JAITKH010000016.1 GCA_031278535.1 Planctomycetota bacterium
GCCTTTCCCGCCACCCGCTGGCAGAAACTCCTCGACGCCGGATTCGAGGATACGGGCGTGATCGTGGCCGAGGGCTTTGACTACGAGATTCTCGATCTCGCTTTCAAGCCGCATGACAATCTGAGCGTCACCGTCACCCTCAAAGCGAGCGGAGAAATCGAGAAGACCTTGGTCGCCTCCATAGCCGAAGCGCTCAAAGCCGATCCCGGTCTGCCCGACTTTACCCGCCTGAAGGAGATTTTCCGCGCCCCTTCCCTTAAAATGGTGTCCTTTACCATCACCGAAAAAGGATACAGCCTGGAACAGGGCGGGCAGCTTTCCCCGCCGGTTGCGGACGATTTTGCCAGGGGCCCGGCCGCGCCGGCCAGTTATATTGGCAAGGTCGCCGCCCTGCTGTACGAGCGTTTTTTGGCTGGGCGCCTGCCGCTCGCCATGGTCAGCATGGACAACTGCTCCCATAACGGCGACATCCTGTTCGCGTCGATGCGCACCTTCGCCCGGGAATGGGCTAAGGCCGGACTGGTCGAAGCCGGCTTTTCGGAATATGTCGAGAACCCGCAAGCCGTCTCCTTCCCCTGGACCATGATTGACAAGATTACGCCCCGGCCCGACGAGGACGTAAAAAAGATGCTGGTCAATGCCGGCCTTGAGGGCGCCGATCCCAGGACGACCGCCAGGTTCACCTATGTCGCCCCTTTCGTCAACGCCGAGGAGACGGAATACCTGATTGTCGAAGATCTTTTTCCGAACGGCAGGCCGGCCTTCGACAAGGCGGGCGTGATCTTCACCGACCGGACCACGGTCGACAAGGTGGAAAAGATGAAGGTCTGCACCTGCCTCAATCCCCTCCACCTTTGTCTTGCCATGTTCGGCTGCCTGTTCGGGATCAGGAAAATCAGCGAAACAATGCGGGACCCCGATCTCAAGCGGCTGGTGGAAATCGTCGGCTACGACGAGGGTCTCCCGGTGGTGATCGATCCCGGCATCATCAGGCCGCGTGATTTCCTGGACGCGGTGCTGCAGATACGATTCCCCAACCCTTTCATGCCCGACACCCCGCAGCGCATCGCCTGCGATCTTTCCCAGAAGATGGGCATTCGCTTCGGTGAAACGATCAAGGCGTACCTCGTCCGGAAGGATCTGGATGTTCGAAGCCTTACGCTTATTCCTCTGTCCATCGCCGCCTGGTTCCGTTATCTCCTGGGGATTGACGACGACGGAAACCCCTTCGAAGTGAGCCCGGATCCGCGCCGGAACGAAGTGGAGGAGCGTCTGAAGGGAGTGAAGCTGGGCGACGCCGGACCTTTCCATGATCGCCTGCAGCCGATCCTCTCCGATGCCAGCCTCTTCCATGTCGATCTCTGCCAGGCCGGCCTGGGCGAACGGATCGAGGGATACTTTGCCGAACTCGTCGCCGGCAAGGGAGCGGTGCGGCGGACGCTTCACAAATACGTTTCGGCCCGCGGATAGGAAAGAAAGAAATGGATCGAACGGAAAGCGGGGCGCAGACGCCGGGCGAATGCCCCCTGCTGGTCATGGACGACATCGTTAAGCGCTTCAGCGGAACCGTCACCGTCAACCATGTCGGTGTCACGGTGTGCGCGGGACGGGTCATGGCGCTCCCGGGCGGGAACGCGCCGGAAAATCCACCCTCGTCGAAGTGCTGGCGGGGGTATGTCCCAAGGATTCCGGTCCCATCCTGTTCGAGGGGCGCCCCATAGGATCGGCAGTTGATTTTCCGCCGGCGGGGAGATTCCCGTCACCTTTACAGTGGCGGCGGCTTGTATTGTTTAGCATGGGGATGTTTCCCGCTTGACAATGCCTTTTGGGCAAGTATATTGATAGTGTAATATGGCGTGGCGAATTACGTGTCTGGAGAATGCGGGCATGTCATCATACCGTCCTGTTGCCGCCGTGACTGTTCCCGCGCCGATTGCGATCGGCCTGCCTGGCGTCATGTGTTCGGCCTGAGGCGGAGAAGCGTCTGTTGTGCCAGCCCCGGGCCTTGGCCCGGGGCCTTTTTATGGGAGGCGAGAAATCCATGCTCGGAACGGGAGCCATTGTCGAGGTATTGAAAAGCGAGGGGGTGGATCTGGTTTTCGCCTATTCCGGCAGCCAGGTAATTCCCTTGTTCGACGCGTTCCACGGCGAGAAGGATATCAAGCTCGTGCTTCCGCGGCACGAGCAGGCCGGCGCCCATGCCGCCGACGGCTATGCGAGGGTTACCGGAAAGGTGGGCGTCGTTATCGCCACCAGCGGTCCGGGCGCCACCAATCTGGCAACCGGCATCGCTAACGCCCACATGGATTCCATTCCCATGGTCGCCATCACTGGACAGGTTCCCTCCCGGCTTATCGGCAACGACGCCTTCCAGGAAGTGGATGTCGTCGGCATCACCCGATCCATCTCAAAACACAATTACCTGGTCAGTTCGCCATGCGATCTGCTTTTCATGCTCAAGGCCGCCTTTCACATTGCCCGAAGCGGCCGTCCCGGACCGGTGGTGGTGGACATTCCCTCGGACATCCAGCGAAGCCAGGTGTCCGGATCCATCCCGAACCGGATCGATCTGCCGAGCTACCAGCCCAATTACGAAGGGAATCCACGGCAAATCGAGCGGATAGCCAAAATGATCAACGCCGCCTCCCGGCCTTTATTCTGCGTGGGCGGCGGCGTTGTCAGCGCCGGCGCGACAGATTTCCTCCGCCAGGCGGCGGGAACGGCAGGCATACCGGTTGTCTCTACCCTGATGGCGCTGGGCGTCATGCCTTTCGACGACCCGCTTTCCCTCGGCATGCCCGGTATGCACGGGACCGTTGCCGCCAATCGGGCGATAATGCGCTGCGATCTTCTGGTTGCGGCGGGGGCGCGTTTCGACGACCGGGTTACCGGGCGTACCGATGCCTTCGCGCCCGAGGCCAAAATCGTCCATATCGACATCGATCCCACCTCGGTCGGCAAGAACATTCGCGTGGATCTGCCTGTCATTGGCGGAGTCGACAATGTTCTCCGCCAGCTCATTCCAAAACTCGAAAGGAAGGGGCGACGGGAATGGCTGGCGGAAATCGATGCCTGGCGCAAGGACGCCGCCGCATCCGCCTGCGGCTCCTCTTCCGGTGTCTCGGCGCCGGGGGTCATTGCCGCCCTGGCCCGCTTTTCCCGGGATCGGGATCCCATTCTTGTCACTGACGTGGGCCAGCACCAGATGTGGGCGGCTCTCCATTGGGAGCACCGTTTTCCCCGGAAGTTCGTCAGTTCGGGAGGGCTGGGAACGATGGGATTTGGGCTGCCGGCGGCGATTGGGGCGCAATTGGGAAGGCCCGACAGCCTGGTGTTCTGCGTTTCCGGTGATGGCGGTATTCAAATGAACATCCAGGAACTGAATACTGTCCGCCGGCTGGACTTGCCAATCAAAATCCTGGTGATCAATAACGGCTGCCTCGGCATGGTGCGACAATGGCAGGAATTTTTCTGGAAACGCCGCTATTCCCACAGCCTGCTTCCGGACAACCCCGATTTCGGCCGCGTTGCCCGGGCCTACGGCATCGAGGCCCTGGTTATCGAAAAGGTGGATGATATCGAATCTGTTTTGCCGGAGGCCATCCGTTTTCCCGGCCCGGTCCTGGTGGATGTGCGCATGGGCGGGGAAGACAATGTTTTTCCCATGGTGCCGCCGGGGGAATCCCTCGACAGAATCATCCTTGGTTCAGGCGAAAAATAGGAGGACGCCATGCCAGTCAGGGAATGCCGCCATGTGATCAGCGCCCTTGTGGCGAACCGGCCGGGAGTGCTTGCCCGCGTAGTCAGCCTTTTCAGTGCCCGGGGATTCAACATCGAGAGCCTGAACGTGGGCGAGACCGAGAATCCGCAATGGTCGCGAATGACTATTGCGGTATCCGGCGATGATCGAATTATCGATCAAATTCGAAAGCAGCTCGAGAAGCTCATCGATACTATCAAGGTGACGGAACTGTCGGACTACGATTGCATAGAGCGCGATCTGGCGCTGATCAAACTGAAGGTCCCGTCCGCCCGTCGAGGCGAGATGCGGGATCTCGCCGATATTTTCCGGGGCCGAATCGCCGATGTGACGGAGCGGCATATGACGGTGGAGATTTCCGGCGACGAGGAGAAAATCCAGGCTTTCCTCCGGATCGCCGCACCTTTCGGGATTATCGAAATGGCTCGCGCCGGCCGCATCGCCATCCGACGGGGGGATTAGCATGCGGTTGTCTCTTGACTTTTGCGGCTCGGGCGACAGAATTGTCCACTTTGCATCTTGATTCGGGAAAAGATACGGTTGCTGGCGGGAGAGGCGCGTTATGGAAAAGTTCCCGCGGGCGGAGCGCTTGCGCGGCCGGAAGCTTGTCGGCCGGCTTTTCGAAGCGGGTTCCCGAGGTGCCGCCGGCAAGGCCGCCGCCCGCGCTCTGGCGAATGCCGGTGGCGCGAATCGGGTTGCCGCCATTGCCGGCAAAGGATTGGGCGGGGCGGTAAAACGGAACCGGATGCGGCGGCGCATTCGAGCCGCCTACCGCCAATCGAAGAATAGGCTGCCCCAGGGGTGGGATTTGGCGATTATTGCCCGTCCGGGACTGTTGGAGGGGCCGTGGAAAGATGTGAGGCGGGACGTGATTCTGGCGGCGGAGCGGGCGATTCGGAACGCTCATGGAGACGGCCGGGAAGTCCGGAAGTCATAAATCCGTTTCGCCGGCCTCTGGCCTGGCTTGCCGTTTTTCTGGTACGTTGTTATCAGCGGACATTGAGCCGGTTATGGCCTAACGTCTGCATTTATATGCCGACATGCAGCCACTACATGATTTACGCGGTGACGAATCGCGGTCTGATTCGGGGAATGGCCCTGGGAATCCGGCGCCTGTGCCGTTGCCATCCCTTTGCCAGCGGAGGTTACGATCCGCCGCCAGGCTATGAAGAGGCCGCGAATCGAATGGAAACGGGGAAAGAAGGCGCGGCATTTGACCGGAACAGCGGGGAAAGAACGGATATCCTGACGTGAATAACGACGACACCAAGCAGCGCTTCATTTTCATGATGGGTTTGGGGCTTACCTTTTTGGTAATCATGCAATTCGTTTTTCCCTCGCCAAGGCCGGCGCCTTCGGCGCGCCCGGCTCCTGTTCCGGCCGTAGCCGGCACTGCCGCGTCCGGTGCCGGGGCTTCGCGGTCCGAGACGGGCGATTTCCAGTCGGGAAAGGATTACGAGATTGCCGTCCGGATGGGTGGAGAGGAGAAGGGTGGACATGGCTACGAGGCGACCTTCTCCACAATTGGCGCGGGCCTTTCTTCCTGGCGCCTGCTGGGGTTTAACCGCCGACCGGGCGACGATTCGCCCGACAACAGGGTGCTTCTGGTTGGGCGCGCCGCCATCGGGCGCGAGAGTCTGCGGGTGGATCGCTTCGCGTCCGGCGCTTCGCGCCAGGATCTGGCCGAGCGGATACTGCGCGATGCCAGGTTCAAACTGACAGAGATTCCAGCCGGGGCCAGGATCGTTCCGAATCCGGATGCCGACGTCGTGATAGGGGACAAATTGGTTTTCCGCACCGTTGCCGGCGACTGGGAACTGATGAAGACGTACCGCTTCCCCGTGCCCGGATCCGGACTGGCGGCGTATACTCTCTCCCTTGAACTTGAGTGGCGCAACCTCTCCGATTCCGGCCGGCTTCTTTCCTACAGCCTGGCCGGGCCGTCCGGCCTGCTGCCGGACGACGATTCGCCCAACTTCGGCGCTATCAACATCATCTCCGCCCGTCAGCCGTCCGCCGCCGATCCGGCGGTAGAGATCGAGCGGGTGGCCTTGTCCACAATTGCGGAGGGGGCAAGCCGCGACAATCGGGCCAGCCTCGCCTGGGTGGGCGCAAAAAACCGTTTCTTTACCGCCATCCTTTCCGCCGATTCCTCGCGCCTTTCGGATTCGGACGGGGCGGAGCGCCTTGCCTTTCCGGGCGAACCGGAAGTCTATCCCTCCGCCGTCGACATCCGCGACGCCTTGAAGACCCAACCTTCCGTCCTCACCGCCGCCGGCTCGGTCCCGGTGTTCGAGGACGTGCTTCTCGGGCAGGAACCGGGCGTGATTGGGGCGGGACAGGCCTATGGCGCCTCCTATCTTTTCTATGCCGGCCCGGCGGTCGATTCGCTTATGGAAACGGCGGATCCCCGCTTCCGGGGCGTGGTGTCCTACACCATCAGCTATCTTGATTTCATCAGCCGCTGGCTGGTGGAATTGCTCACTCTTCTCGACCGCGCGATCGGCAACTACGGCCTGGCGATTATCGTTGTCACCCTGTTCATCAAGCTTCTTCTCCATCCCCTGAACCGCAAAATGTTCGTTTCCATGAACAAAATGTCGTCTCTGGCTCCGCAGATGAAGGAGATTCAGAAAAAGTTCGGGGGCGACCGGGTACGCATGCAGCAGGAGATGTCCAAATTCTACAAGGAGCATGGCGTAAGCATGGCCGGCGGGTGCCTTCCGGTGTTTCTCCAGCTTCCCATCTTCCTGGCCCTTTACGGCGCCTTTGCCCAAGGCTTTTCCATGCGTCACGCCGCCTTCATTCCCGGCTGGATCACCGATCTCTCGAAACCGGACAGCGTTTATGATCTGGGTTGGACCATCCCTATCCTTAATTCTCCCTATATCAGCCTTCTGCCCATCATCTATCTCGCCCTGCAGTTTCTTCAAACCAGCCTGCAACCGAAATCGGCCGATCCCCAGCAGGCTCAGCAACAGCAGATTATGAAATTCATGCCATTGGTGTTTGTCTTCATTTTCTATTCCATGCCGGCTGGGCTGGTATTGTATTTTACCGTTTCCGCCCTGAGCGGCGTGGCGGAGAGCTGGTGGATGCGAAAAATTCTTCTGCCGCGCCTGGGTCTGGGCGGTAGCAAGGCTGCGGTTGCAACCATCGCCGCCACTGCCAAAGCCGGCGAAGGGGCTGGGCCAAGGGATATGGGGAAGCGGAAAAAGAAGCGCCGCTGACAACGCGGGATGGACAGCCTTCTAAGGATTTGCGAAATCTTCCATTCCATCCAGGGCGAGTCCGGCCGGGCGGGGAGGCTTTGCGCTTTCGTGCGCCTGGCCGGCTGCAATCTGAATTGCGCCTGGTGCGACACCGCCTATGCCGTCAATCCGGCGGCGGGCCGCGAAATTTCCCTTCCCATGATTGTCGAGTCGCTCCGACCCTTCCGGGCCGGCTTGGCCGAAATAACTGGCGGCGAGCCGCTCTGCCAGGCGGCGACGCCTGAACTGGCCGCAAGGCTGATTGCCGAGGGATACGAGGTATTGGTGGAAACGAACGGCAGTCTTGACATTACGGCCATTCCCTATCCGGCCGCCCGGATCATGGACCTGAAAACTCCGTCTTCCGGAATGTGCGGCCGAAATCTGTTGAAAAATCTGGCGTATCTCCGCCGCGGCGACGAGGTGAAATTTGTCGTGGCGGATCGCGAGGATTACGACTGGGCCAGGGCGATGATCCGCGACGCCGACTATCCTGTTTCCCTGGTCGCGACGCTTTTTTCGCCGGTGGCGGGCCGATTGGAACCGGCTGTCCTCGCCCGCTGGATGCTGGACGATAAGCTGGACGCCAGGCTCAATCTGCAACTGCACAGGATCCTTTGGCCGGATCGGGACAGGGGGGCGTAACATGCCGCCCAGGGGTTCGAAAAGGCTAACCTTATGGATGCCGAAATCCGTTTGCTTCAGAATTGGCCTTTGATGCCGGAGGGGGATTCACTTTCCCGGAGGCAAAAGCCGAATGAACCGGGGGCGCTCCCCGCAAAGCCTCAATCGAAGAGTAAGACTTTGCGGAGCGCCAGGGGCGTCCGGACGATGGCGGAGTCTGGGGAAAAAGGCAGGGGAGGGGGCCGGCGGCGCGGAAAATCGGACGCCGGCGGTGAAGTGCTTTGCCGCCGTTGCGGCGTGTGCTGCCACGAAAAGATCCGTATCGGCGATCTGGTGGTGATTACCGAAATTCCCTGCCGGTTTCTCGATCCTGGCACCAACCTCTGCCGCGTCTATCCGCGCCGCCTGGGCCGGCAGCCGCGCTGCTCCACTGCGGCCGAGTCCATACGGGCGGGAAGCCTGCCCGGCGATTGCCCTTATGTCCGGGGCTTGGCGGACTATCGGGCGCCGTACCTCCTGTCCGAACATCCCGAATACGAGACGGCGGTAAACGCCCTGTTTGCGGAAAGAAAATGCGCAAAGTCCACCTGATCACTTTCGGATGCCAGATGAACAAGCTGGACTCGGAATTGGCGGCCGAGGCGCTGGCCGATGCCGGGCATATCCTGGTGGCCGACGAGGCCGAGGCCGACCTGGTGATAGTGAACGCCTGCTCGGTGCGGGAGCACGCAGAGCGACGCGTTCTTTCCCGCCTGGCCAGGTTCCGCGGCCGGCGCGAATCCGAAAACGGCTTCCGGCTGGGTTTGATGGGATGTTTCGCCGAGCGGGACGGGGAGGCGCTTCTTGCCGCCCTTCCGTATCTCGACTTCGCGGTGGGGACGCGCCAATTCTTCCGCCTTCCCGAGATTGTGGATCGTCTTGAGGATGGAGACTGCGGGCTTGTCCTCCTTAGCGGCGGGACAGAGAGCGGTCCCGGAGTCGGCAAGGCCGGTCCACGGCGACGGCACCGGGGGATACAGGCTTTTGTTTCGGTGATGCGCGGCTGCGACAATCGCTGCTCCTATTGCGTCGTGCCTGACGTGCGAGGCGGCGAGATCAGCCGGCCGCCGGTCGAAGCGGCAGCGGAAGTCCGTTCCCTTGCCTTGGCGGGAGCGCGGGAAATTACCCTGTTAGGGCAAAACATTGATGCCTACGGCCGAAAGGACGGCTGGAGCTTGGCCGGACTGCTCCGCCTGATTGACGCCGAGGTTCCGGACGAGACGGGACTTGTCCGCCTGCGCTTCGTCACCAGCCATCCGAGGGACGTTACCCGGGAATTGGCCGGAGCGGTGGATTCGATTCCCCGCGTCGCCCGGCATTTTCACATGCCGGCCCAGTCCGGGTCCGATCGGGTGCTTTTCCGGATGCGCCGGGGTTATGACCGCGCCGCCTACGAGGAACGCCTAGCCATGCTTCGTAAGGAAGTCCCCGGTTCCGCCGTGGCCTCCGATTTCATTGTCGGCTTTCCCGGCGAGACGGAGCGGGATTTTCTCGATACGGTGAATCTGGTCGAAACGGCCGGCTTCCAGAACATTTATGTTTTCAAGTATTCGCCGCGGCCCGGTACGCCGGCGGCGAGGGATTTTGCCGACGATGTTCCCGACGAAGAGAAGCGGCGGCGGAATCGTACGCTTCTCGCGGTTCAGGAACGGATTGGCCTGGAATGTGGTCGGCGCCTGATTGGAACCAGACAGCTTGTCTTGGCGGAGGGCCCGTCGCCCCGCGATCCCGATCGCTGGATTGGCCGCACAGGCGAAAACCGCGTCTGCGTTTTTCCGTCGCCTCCCTCCGGTGAAGACTGGCGCGGCTGCCTGGTGCTGCTGAAAGTCGAATCGGCAACCCATCTCACCCTATTCTGCCGGCCGGCGCACGACGGTTCCGGCGAAGCGGCGAAGGCAGTACCGAATGAGGAGGATGAGTCATGGCTTTGACCTCGGGAGGATTCAGGCGCGGACTTCTCGTTTCCCTTGTCCTTTGCCTGGTGCTGGGCGGCGTCCTGTACAGGCTGTTCGCGCAATCGGCCGGAAGGGACGGCCCGATTGAATTGGCGAAACGGGCCCGGGAGGCTTTGGAGGCGGTGAAAAAACGCGATCTTACGCCGTCTTCCACGCTCAGGGTCGTCGCCACGTACGACGCGATATTGGCTCCTCTCGACCGGCTGCTCGGCCTGGCGCGGCAACTGGCCGAAGAGGAAGAGCGAAACCCGGCTGCCGATTACGATCATGTTCGCGCCCTGGTCCAGCCGGTAATCGACATCGCTCCCCTTGCCCATGCGCAATCGCAGATGGAGACGGGAAATTTTCGGAAAGACTTCCGTTTCATGGAGCAGAAGGGGGAGGCGTGCCAGCTTCTCGCCGGCGCCTTGTGGAATCGTTTGGAGGCGGAGCACCGGCAGTCTGCCGCCGGGCAAAGGGGCGAGCGTTTCGTTCCAGAGCCGGCGAACACGGAACGCCTGTACGCCATTTTGCGGGACGGGCTTGAAGCCGATCCGGGCAACAAAGATCTCTGGTATCTTCGCGCCCTGGTGGGGCGGTCGAACGGCGTTTTCGGGCGGGCGGAAAGCGATCTGAGGCGGGCTTTGAACCTGGACGGCCAATTCGTGCCGGCCTGGAACGATCTCGGCCTTACCCTTATTCACTTGGGCCGATTCGAGGAGGCGGGCGAGGCTTTCACCAACGCCAGGAACCAAGCGGCCGCGGCGGCGAAGACCGCCGGCCGGCCGGTCGGATCGGATTATGCCGCCGCGCTTCTCAATCTCGCGGACTTTCACCTGAACCTGGCCGACTATTATCGGCGGGAGATTGGCGTCGATCCCGGCAACAGGGACAACCAGGATCGCCTGAAACTCCATATGGCCGGCGCTGCCGAGGCGACGAAGGAATTGCTTGACGCCATGCCTTCCGACTCGCCCGAGGCTGCCGAGGCCCGTCGCCAGCAGTCGCGAATAACATATTAGTGTTCTGCAAAATTTGACGGCCGCCCGGTTTCCGGAAACGGTTCGGGGCGGCGGGAGGAGGGGCTGGGCCTGGCGATGTTGGAGATTGCGCTTGTGAGCCCAATGAGTCCCGGACGCATATGTCGGCGCCTTATCCCGGCGACGGGAACGACGCCCTGAATTTTGTGGAGATGCCATGCTGACCGACGACATTCTTGCTGTGGCGATGTCGTATAACGGCAATGACGTGAAACGCATCAATCATTTGCTCAAGGTATTTTCATTTGCGCATCACATCGGAGTCATGGAAAAATGCGGAACGGAAATGCAGACAATTGTCGACATTTCCGCAATGCTCCATGATATCGGCATTCACGAGGCGGAACGGAAACATGATTCAAATGCCGGAAACTGGCAGGAGCTTGAAGGCCCTCCCGTTGCCAGGGAGCTTTTGAAGGATTTTCATTTGGACGCTTTTGTTGAAGAACGAATCCTGTTTCTTATCGGCCACCATCATCACTACAATAGTATCGACGGCATTGATTTTCAGATTGTAATAGAGGCTGATTTTTTGGTGAATATTTTCGAAGGCGGAATGGACAGGCGATCAATTGAAAAGATCAGGGAAAACATATTCAAGACGGAAAGCGGGACCGGATTATTGGATAAATTATATGGATAAACGTTCCGGTCCTTATTTGGTCGTCCCTGAAAAAGTGCCATCAAACTGCGAAATCATCGGAAAATTTGGGAAAAGCGACTGAATTTCGGTAAAAGTGGACTTTTGGAAATTTTGTGGCTGTAATTTCCGGCAAAGGTTGAAAAGCGGCATGGCGATTCTTTTCCCTACCTGCCTGCATCATCTTCATCCGTCTTGTCGCGGGATGGATACTCTGCCCAGCCAGGTGCGCCATTACCGGAATGGATCCTTTCGCCGACCCGAAGCGCGAAAGTCGCGTTGATGTCTGCCGCATTCGAAAGCGCGGGGAAAAATATAGCGTCGCCGCAAAGCATG
>JAITKH010000038.1 GCA_031278535.1 Planctomycetota bacterium
AATTGGGACAACAAGGATATCCCGGCCGTAAAAGCCGCCCTGCGGGACAACGGGCTGAAACTGGCCGCCTTCCAGGGCGACTCCGGCGGACGCATGGTGGACAGGAACGAACACGGGCAGTTTCTTGACGGCGTCAAGAAAGGTCTGGATATAGCCAGGGAACTCGGAGCCGTGAACATGTTCCTTATGAGCGACGTCCTGCAGGCGGACGATCGATCGGTGAAGCCGATGGACAATCCCGTCAGCGACGCCGAAAAGGCCGAAAACAGCGTGAAAATGCTTGAAACCATCGCCCCGCTGGCCGAAAAGGCCGGGGTGACGGCGCTGATCGAACCTCTGAACACCAGCGTCGACCACGCCGGCTATTCCCTCTGCCACACCGCACTGGCTGTGGATATGCTGAAAAAAGTCGGCTCTCCCGGCGTCCGCCTCCTCTACGACGCCTATCACATGCAGATTATGGAAGGGAATGTCATAGCTACCATACGCCGTTTCAACGAATATTTCGGCCATTTTCACGTCGCCGACGTGCCGGGGCGCCACGAGCCGGGCACCGGAGAGCTTAATTACCCGAACATCCTGAAGGAACTCAAGGCTTCGGGCTATAGCCGCCTGGTTGGCTTTGAACTGGATCCCCTCCAGGGGACGAGCAGCGAAATCATGCGGAAGATGCTGGCCGATTACGGGGGTCTGTAAGCGCGATTTCCGACAATGGAATCAAGCCATGACAAGCGATAACGCGATCCTGAAAATGACCGGCATCACCAAGCGCTTTCCCGGGACACTGGCCCTCCATAACGTGGGATTTGACGTGCGCGAGGGAGAAGTCGTCGTCCTGCTGGGCGAGAACGGGGCCGGCAAGTCCACTCTGGTGAAAATCATTTCCGGCGTCTACACGCGAGACGAAGGAGAAATCATTTTCAATGGGGAGCCGGTCGATTTTGAGGGCGTCCAACAGGCGCAACAGGCCGGCATCAGCATCATACACCAGGAACTCAATCTTCTTCCCGAGCGGACCATCGCCCAAAATATCTTTGTGGGTCGGGAACCCACGATTCCCTGGCTGCCCGGGGTAATCGATTACCGGAAGATGGTCACGGACAGCAAGGCCATCCTGGCCGATCTGGGAGTGGATCTGGCTCCGGACGCATTGGTCAAAGATCTGAGCATCGCCCAGCAGCAGATGGTGGAAGTTGTCAAAGCTTTGTCCAACCGCACCAAACTGTTGATTATGGACGAGCCGACATCATCCCTCACCAAGCGGGAAATCGACAAGCTGTTCGAGATCATCGAGCGTTTCAAAAGGAACAAGACCAGCATCATTTATATTTCCCATCGCATGGACGAGATCAAGATTGTCGGAGATCGCGCGGTGATCATGCGGGACGGCGAATATATCGACACCCTTGACGTCAAGGCCATGTCGATGGACGAGGCGGTATCCAAGATGGTCGGGCGTACGATTACCCGCCTCTACGAGCGCCACTACAATCAGCCCGGAGAGGAGGTATTCGTTACCAGAAACCTCACCGGCATCCGGTTCCGCAATGTGAACATTAACGTTCGGGCGGGCGAAATCGTTTCCCTCGCCGGTTTGGTGGGGGCGGGCAGGACCGAGGTGGCCAAGGCGGTGTTCGGCTATGATCCGATTCTGTCCGGTTCCTTCGAGCTTTTCGGCCAGACGATCAAATCGCCGTCGCCGGACAGGTGCGTCCGTCTCGGCATGGCGTTTCTTCCCGAGGATCGCAAGGCTGAAGGCGTGATCCTGAAAATGCCCGTAAAGGAAAATCTCGTTTCCGCCTGCCTGTCCAAACTGTTCCCGAACGGCATCATCAATTCGGCAATCGAACGGCGGCACTCCGAACGGTTCCGGCGCGAATTGAAGATAGTCACCCCTTCGGTCGACAAACTGGTCGGCGAGCTTTCCGGCGGCAATCAGCAGAAAGTGGTGGTTGGCAAGTGGCTGTCCACCGACTGCCGGTTTTTCATTTTCGATGAGCCCACCCGCGGAATCGATGTGGGCGCCAAGGCGGAGATTTACCATCTTCTCGACGCTCTGGCCGCCAAGGGAGCGGCCATACTGATGATTTCCTCGGAATTGAACGAGGTGGTCGGCCTGAGCGATCGCGTTTATGTCATGCGCGAAGGGGATGTGGTCAAGGAATTCCCGCGTTTGGAGCTGTCGCAAGAGGCGATAATTTCCTTTGCCATCGCAAAGGAGGATGATCGGAATGCATGACGCTTCCATTCCCAGAAGAAACCTCCTGTTCCGAATTGTCTCCGAAATACCCGGCGTGACTTATGGGGTGGTCTTTCTGGCGATTCTGTTTTCGATTATCAGGCCAAGATTCATGTCGGTCAACAATATGCTTTTGATCGCCAGGCATTCATCGGTTCTGTTAGTGGCGTCCATTGGCATGACCATGGTCATCCTTGTGTCGCAGATCGACTTGTCAGTCGGATCGGTCATGTCGCTTTCAGGCGTTGTCGCCGCCTATGCGATACGGAACGGAATGGATCTCGTCCCGGCCATGGCGCTCGGGATCGTCTGCGGATTGGTGACCGGAGCGCTTAACGGGGTGATGGTGGCGGTTTTCAAATTCGATTACTGGATCGCCACTTTCGGCACCATGGGAATCGGAGCGGGAATGGCTCTGGTGGTCGCCAATGGGGAAACGCTTGCGGTTGGCAGCGCCGGTTTCGGCTGGATAGGCAACGGCAGAATTGGCCGTATCTATATTCTGACCTACTTGGCGGTTATTTTCCTCACGGTTATGTGGTTTGTCCTCAAAAAAACCAGGTTCGGGTACAACATCTATTCTATCGGCGGTTCGGAGCAGGCCGCGAGGCTGAGCGGCCTCAACGTGGTTCGCAATCGGATATACGTATATATGTGCAGCGGATTTTTTTCCGCGGTTGCCGGCCTTATGCTTGCGTCGATGGGCAATTCGGCCAGCCCCATAGCCGGCGCGGACTATTCTTTTGACGTGATTGCCGCGGTCATCATCGGCGGCACGAGTTTCGACGGCGGTCGCGGCGGACTGTTCGGAACGGTCATGGGGACCTTGCTGGTACGCATCCTGGCGAGCGGGCTGAATTTGATGAACATTCTTCCCACTTGGCAGAAAGCCATCATCGGGATTGTCATTGTCGCCATATTGGTCGCCGACGTACTTGGCGAGAAACGGAAACGCCGGCGCGACATGATGAGGAGATACCGCGATGGGTGAGACCGCCCCGGACGATGGAATCTCCCTGCGGGTCTTCCTGGACAGGTATTCCAGAATTCTGATTCTGGCCGGGATCGTCGTTTTCATGGCCGTGACCAGGCCGGACGCTTTCTGGACCATGAGCAATCTGTCGGCAGTGGCGTTTCAACAGGCGCCCTTCATGATTTTGATGAGTTTCGGCATGACGCTGGCCATTATTACCAAAGGTATAGACAAATCGATGGGATCGGTACTGGTGCTCTCCAGCGTTCTTGGCGCCGGATTTGTCAAGAACGGCCAGTTTCTGCTGGGAATCAGTCTGGCGCTTGCTGTCGGCATTGCTTGCGGCCTTGTCAGCGGCATCCTCATAACCCGTGTGGGAGTGGCCCCGTTCATCGCCACATACGGGGTGGAATGGGTGGCCCTTGGCTTGGCCTTTGTCTATACCGGCAACGTGTATATTTATGATTTTCCGCAGGAATTCAGGGAAATTGGTACCGGCAGAATTTTCGGGATACTTCCCAACCTTGCCCTGGTAACGCTGGCAGTTTTTCTTGTCCTTCATTTCATGATGCGCAAAACCGTCTTTGGACGCAAAGTGTACATGGTGGGGAACAATTTCAATGCCGCGGCCTTGTCGGGCGTCGACGCCCGGAACACGGTGACAATAGTCTATATCGTCAACGGCCTGCTCGCGGCCATGACCGGCATTCTCTATATGGCGCGGCTGAACGCGGCCGATCCCGGCATAAGCGCCGCATTCACCCTCGACTCCATCGCCGCGTCGCTGATTGGCGGCACCTCTTTCGGCGGCGGGAAAGGATCCGTCGCCGGAACCATTGTCGGCGCCCTGATCATCGTGTTTATCAGGAACGGCATGAATATCTGGGGCGTCCATACCACATGGCAGCAGACAGCGGTGGGGTTCGTGATCATTTTTTCAATTTTCCTGGAAGCCACGACGCAAAAACTGACCGCGTTCGCAGCCGGGAAGAGGAAGACGGGAGAATAATTGCATGGCGACGCGCCACGATGGCGCAAAGATTTGTGCTGATGTTCTGAAAGGAGAACACGATGAAAAAATGGTTTCCGGTGTTGGCCTGTGCGGCATTGCTGGCGGCGCTTTCGGCCTCGGCCGCCGATTCGAGGGTGGAGGGCAAGGCGGTCACCATGATTCTCAAGAATTTCACCAACCCGTTTTTCATCACCGTGAGGGAAGGAGGCGAAGCGGCGGCGAAGGAATACGGGATCGACCTGACCGTCCTGGCTCCGCTCAAAGCCGACAACAACGAGGAACAGACCCACATGGTGGAGCAGGCCATCGTATCGGGGGCCGATTTGGTCATCATGTGTCCTTCCGACACCATGGGAATCATTCCCGCCATGGAAAAGCTTGAGGAAGCGGAAATCCCGGTAATAAACCTGAATACCCGTATCGGCGGAGACAGGAAACTGGCCAAGACCTTTGTCGCCATTGAAAATTTTGAATGCGGATATGAGAGTGTGACGCGGCTTGTCAACATGATGGGAGGGAAGGGCGAATTTATCATCCTTGAGGGAGTTTCCGGAGCGCAAACCTCCATTGACCGCGTCAAGGGCGCACACGCGGCCCTGGAAAAATTTCCCGGCGTCAAACTTGTCGCCCAGCAGCCGGCCGACTACAACCGGGCCAAGGCGATGGACGTGACCCAGAACCTTCTCCAGGCCCATCCCAATGTAAGAGGGATTTATTGTTGTAACGATGAAATGGCGCTTGGCGCGGTCGAAGCCATAGCCGCCGCCAACAAGACAGGACAAATTTTCGTTGGCGGAAGCGACGGCAACGCCGATGCGCTGAAAGCAATCCGGGATGGAAAGATGGCCCTGACCTGCCATACCGATCCGTATAATCAGGGATACCAATCGGTGGTTGCCGCCGCCATGGCGCTGCGGGGAGAGGAACTTCCCGATTTGTTCCGGGTTAGTATCAAGGTTATAGGCAAAGAGGATCTGTAGCCGCAATGGATCGGGGGAGGGCAATCCTCCCTCACCCCGGGCGATTTTAGTGCTCCGCAAAGTTTCGTTCTTCGATCGAGACTTTGCGGGGAGCGCCTTCGGTTCGCCCAACTTTCGCCTCCGGGGATTTTTTAGCGAATTCCCCTTCGGCATCGGAGGTAGATTCCGAAGCAAACGGACTTCGGCATCCGCAGGTTTAGTCTTTTCAGGCCATTGGGGATGGGCGCGGACAGGATTGGAAAACCGGCGCCCATCCCGATGGAACGGGGATTTTCGAGCATTCCATGAGGGGAGGAAAGGCTATGGCCGACATCCCTCATGCCATGAAGGCGTGCGCGCTGACCAGGTATGGGCATACGGACATCGTGGAACTGCCGGTTCCCGCGCCGCTGCCTGACGAGGTATTATGTAAAATCCATGCCGTGGCGATTTGCGGTTCCGATCCCGGCATCATTGGCGGCCGTTATGAAAAAATGCACTGGCCGCCGTCTTTTCCCTTTGTCCTGGGGCATGAATGGGCGGGCGAGGTCGTGGCCTTGGGAGAAAATGTCGATGCCTTTGGGATTGGCGATCGAGTGGCGGGGGAGGGACATTGCGGCTGCGGGCAATGTGAAAACTGCAAACGGGGGAATTACACCATTTGCCTGAACTATGGCAGGCGCGAACTGGGGCATCGCCATTACGGGCATAACGATCAAGGCGCGAATGCCGAGTTCAACGCCTATCGCGCCAAGTGCCTTACGAAAATGCCGGATTCCCTGGAGTATGCCGCAGGCTCCCTCTGCGACACCGGCGGGGCGGCGTTGCATGGCGTGGAACTTGGAGGGATCACTCCCGGCGGGAGCGTGGCGATTTACGGTGCGGGCCCAATCGGGCTCTGTCTCCTCGGAATGGTCAGAAACATGGGGGCGGACAGGATCATCGCGGTTGGAAGAGGGCATCGCCTGCGGCTCGCCCAGTCGCTTGGCGCCGATGTCTGCATCGATTTCGAGAAGGAGGATCCGCCAGCCAGGGTGAGGGAGATTACCGATGGCAGGGGGGCGGACGAAGTGTTCGAATGCTCCGGTTCGCCGAGCGGGCCGGCGGACGCCGTCAACAGCGCCCGCAAGGGAGGGACCGTCGTTTTAATCGGCATGTACGACGAGGCGAAAGTGAAGCCGCTTCCCGTCCTCAAAATCGTCAATGAACAAATCAGGCTTGTCGGATCCAAGGCGAATCCGAACGTATCGGACAAGGTTGTCCGAATGCTTAATAAAGGGATTGTCGGCTGGCAGTCGATTGTGACGCACCGCATGCCTTTGGAAAAGTATGCCGAGGCGCTGGACATTTTCGTCAACAGGCGCGACAATGTGGTGAAAATGGTTATTGAGCCGTGGGCGACGACTTGACGCCGTTAAGCCGGAAAGCGCCTGTCCCAAAGATTCCCGGATGGAAACGCCATGAAAACAGCCATGACGAACGCCGCCCGCATCCTCGATCAGGCGGAAATCCCCTACCAAATCGTCCATTACGTGGTGGACGAGGGGGATCTGGGCGCCGGCCACGTGACGGCGCAACTCGGTCTTGACCCGAGGGTTGTCTTCAAGACGCTGGTGCTCCGGGGCGATCGGACGGGATACCTCGTATGCATTGTCCCGGGCGAAGAGGAACTCGATCTGAAAAAGGCGGCGAAAGTTTCAGGCAACAAAAGTTGCGCCATGATCCCCATGAAGGAACTCCAGGCCGTGACTGGCTACCCGAGGGGCGGCTGCTCGCCCGTCGGCATGAAAAAGAGATTCCCCACTTTTATCCATTCCACCGCCCTTGAGCATCCCGAAATCCATGTTAGTGCCGGACGCCGGGGTCTCCAGCTCCGGATCAGGCCGGGCGATCTCATCGCCGCCGCCGGAGCCGGAGTTGTGGACATAACCGCCTGGAGATAAAAAAGCGATGGCCGTGCGCATGCCGACCAGGCATGGGTGCGCCGCCGCCTCTTGTGGAGCGAGCGATGGAAAAGGTGCTTTGGATAGGCGTCGGCAACATGGGATTTCCCATTTCCATGAATTTGCTGAAGGCTGGATACGACGTGGCGGTTTTCGATACGAGTCAAACGGCGGTGGACAGGGCCGTTCGCGGTGGCGCCAGGGCGCTGGCCAGCCTGGAAAGCGGCGCGAACGAGGCCGGTTTCATTTTCACCATGCTCCCCAATTCCGAAATCCTCATGGACGTTGTTCTGGGCGAACGGGGTTTGGCCGCGTTTCTCCGGCCGGGACAGACGGTAATCGACATGTCGACCGTGTCGGTGCCGGCGAGCCGAGCCTGCAATGACGCCATCGCATCCAGGCATGCGTTCTTTCTGCGCTGTCCGGTGAACGGGAGTACGCTTTTCGCCGAAACTGCGGAACTGACGGTGATTTCATCCGGTCCCGAGGCCGCCTATCGGAATGCCTTGCCCCTGCTGGAAAAGATATCGAAGACACGCCACTATCTTGGCGACGGCGACAAGTCCAGGCTCATGAAACTGGCGGTCAACCTGATGATAGGAGTGACCCTGGAAATGTTCGCCGAGGCGGCCGTGTTGTGCGAAAAGGGCGGAATCGACTGGAACGCGGCGCTGGACGTCTTTGACGGCAGTTCAATTGCGTCGCCCCAGCTCCGTTTCAAGTTGCCGCGGTTGCGCAAACGGGATTTCACCCCGGCTTCGTTCACCAGGACCATGGTGAAGGACTTCAACCTGATTCTTGCCGCGGCCAGGGAATGCGGCGTCTATGCGCCGGTGGCCGCCGCCGCCGCGCAGGTGTTTGATGCCTGCAACGCCAGGGGGCATGCGGAAGAGGATTTCTCCGTGGTGCTGGAGACGATAGAGGCGATGTCGGGATTGTAGGCTCCGGCCGATAAAACGGAATGGTTGTCCCATTGTGAGGTTCACGGTATTTATTTTGCGAGGATGAGGCCATGAAGGATGACAGGTGGATTTTTACGGAAAACCCGGCGATATTGTTCGAAAACAGCCCCGTGGGCAAACTGAAAAAGGAAATATGGGATGCCAGCGGGAAGGAGGTCGACAAAAGCTTGAAGGATGAGTTTGGCATACCCCAGCCGTCCGAATTGACCAGGGCCGGCTGTTACATTCAAACCACCCCCAGGCATCGGCTGAAAGAACGCCGCCGCAAAAATGATATTGTACTCGTTCCCATTGGCTGTTCGGAAAACCACGGAGATCACTGCTCGAGCGGACACGACATTTTTCAAGTGACGCAGTTTCTGGAAGGAGTTCGCCGTC
>JAITKH010000054.1 GCA_031278535.1 Planctomycetota bacterium
TTCGCCGCCTCTATCCCGCTTTCGCGGCGGTCATGCTGGCGGCGATTCCCGCCGCCTATCTGATTCTCCCGCCCGCCCTGTATCTGGTGTTTTTCAAATCATATCAAAATTCCCTGTGGCAGGCGGCCAACATCTACTTTTACCGACATTCCGGTTATTTCGACCCCGAAACCGTCCACACTCCGTTGTTGCACCTTTGGTCGGTGGCTGTGGAATGGCAATTCTACTTGTTATTCCCGCCGTTGTGCCTGATATTTTCCCGTTATGTCCGCGAGAGAGCGGCAGGCATCCTGACCACTCTCGCCGCTTTCGGTTTTTTCGTCTCCATGTATGTTTTCCGGGATCAACCGGCGGCTTTTTATCTTTTTCCGTTTCGCGCCTGGGAACTCATGTTCGGTGCCTGCCTGGTTTATATCGATATATCCCGGATACCTCCCCGAATCGCGTCATTCCTTTTTGTCCTTGGCTTTTTCCTGGTTCTGGGATCGGTGTTCACGTACGGCCCGCTCGAAGAGTTTTTCCCAGGTCCACTGGCGGCGCCTCCCTGCATAGGGACAGGCTTGCTCCTGCTTGGCTATCCGAATTGTTCCCCCCGAATCGGAAGGTTCTTACAGACGAGCTTTCTGGTGTTCACCGGGGAAATTTCGTATTCCCTCTACCTGGTGCACTGGCCGGTGCTGGTGTTTTACCGCATTGCCGCCATCCATACGGGAGAGCCTTCGGCCATCGCCAGGATCGGCCTTCTGGCCGCCAGTTACGCGGTCGCGGCAATTTTAACGCTTGTCTGGGAAAACCGGATACGGGCAATGCGGGTCAGGCCAGCGGCGGTTATTGCAGCCGGAATTTTGTCGACAGGACTGCTTTGGGCAACGGCGCGGATTGGTTATGCCCAGACCAAGGACGATTTGGGCATGCGCCCCCTTAGCGAAGCGCCAAAGGGACGGTTCCTGAAACTGGATATCACGGTGGACGGAGAAAGACGCACCGTTCACCTGACGACGTTCGGATCAGACAAAGGGAGCGATCCCGATTTCCTGCTGGTTGGCAACAGTCATGCGCCTCCTTTCGTTGACGTTCTGGACAGATTGGCAACCGATCTGGATTTGACCGGGATCATGGTGAGCGGCGGTAGTTTCATGCTTGGATCCGACTATCCGGGAGATCGCCAGGAACGGGTGAGACTTCTCCAGGAATCGCAACGGGAAGCAATCCGGACATTTCGGATCCGGAACGTAATAGTCATCGCCCGTTGGCCGGAGGCAGAAATCGGGAATCGGCCGCGAACCCGGCAAGCCTCCCGGTCGTTTGCGTCCGATGCCTTCATGACAAGTTTGCGGAAAATGAAGGATGAATTCCTGGTGCTGGGAATGGAAAATATATGGGTAAACCTTCCTTGGCCTGTCCAAAAGCTGGACTTGACTCTTTACAACCGTTCCGACGATCCCAATCGTTATGCCATTGACGCCGATGAGTACCTCCAGCGGCATGGCGAGGCGGCTGAAACGCTGAAAACGGTTTTCTCTTCACGATTCCTGGATTTCCCGGCGGTGCTTCTGGCCAACTCGCCGCTGCCCGGCCGTTTCCCCCTTCGCCTGGGAGAGGAGGCGCTTTACGCCGACGACGATCACCCCTCGCCCGCCGGAGCCCGTCTGATGACGGAACTTTTCCGGCCGCTGCTCCGGGATATCGCCCATTCCCGGCAGTTCTTGAAGGAATCTGATTTGAAATCCGGTCGCGGACGGGGTATACTGCCGCAGCAATCGTCGTCTCAAGCTGAAAACCGGGTAGGGGAGGGGTCTTGTCATGGCAAAACAGAAAACAATTAATCCGGCCTTGGGGAAGCGGAAGAGAGGCAGAGGCGCGACGGGACCTGAGGTCAACCCCGGCGTGGACGATCTGCGCCGCCGGGGCGGCGCCATCGTCACCGCGCAGAAACACATGATTTCAGCCTGGGGCCTGATGCGGGCGGCCGGAATCATCGAAAGTTTCGGCAAACGGGGAAAACCGCTCGCCACCATTGTCAATTCCTTTTCCACCCACGCTCCCGGCCATGTCCACCTCCGGATACTGGAGGAAGAAATACGGAAGGAACTCCATCGCCTCGGCTTCAACGTCTGGACCGCGAATGTCGGAGCCGTCGTTTGCGACGGCGTCGCCATGGGGCATTTCGGGATGAAATATTCCCTCGCCTCCCGGGAGCTGATTACCGATCAGGTTGAAACCATCCTCGCCGCCCACCCCTGCGACGCCTGGGTGGGCATAGGCAACTGCGACAAGATAGTACCCGGCATGTTCAACGCCATGGCCCGGATGAACCTTCCCGCCGTCTATGTTGGCGGCGGTCCCATGCTGGCCGGCCGCGAGGATACGGACCTCATCTCCATCTTCGAGGCGGTTGGGAAAAACGCGGTGGGCGGAATGTCGGATCGGGAATTGGAACGCATGGCCGCCATCGCCTGCCCCGGATGCGGCTCCTGCGCCGGCCTTTTCACCGCCAACTCGATGAACTGCCTGGGCGAGGCGCTGGGCATAGCCCCGCCCGGCAATGGCACCGTTACCGCCGAGATCTGGACCGATGCGAAAAAGACCAGGCGGAAGATCAATCCGGCCCGGCTGAAAATTGCCCGTGAAGCCGCCCGACTCCTCAAAAATTGCCTCGACCGGGATTTCCGCCCGCTTGACGCGATAACCAGGAAGGCGATAGACAACGCTTTTGTTTGTGACATGGCCATGGGCGGCTCCTCCAACACCGTCCTCCACACCCTGGCCCTGGCGGCGGCAGCCGACGTGAACTACGACATCCGCCGCATCGGTCTCGTCTCCCGCCGGACGCCCTGCATCTGCAAGCTTTCGCCTTCGCGGCCGGAAATCCACATGGAAGATTTCGATCGAGTCGGCGGCGTCGCGGCGCTGCTCAGGGAAATCCACGAAAATGGCGGGGCCGACCTCTCCCTAGACGCCCCCACCGTCTGGGGAACGCTTGGCGACATGGTACACAAGGCGAAGAAGTCGGACGGCGACGTCATTCGTTCCGCCGCCGCCCCCTTCTCGAAAGGCGGCGGACTGGCGATTCTGTTCGGCAACCTTGCCCCGGACGGGGCGGTGGTGAAGACCGTGGGCGTGGCGGAAGACATGCGGAAGTTTTCCGGTCCGGCCCGGATCTTCGAGTCGGAGGAGGCGGCCAGGGACGGCATTCTTTCCGGGCGGGTGAAGGACGGCGACGTGGTGGTGATCCGCTATGAGGGGCCTCGCGGCGGGCCGGGAATGCAGGAGATGCTTTCGCCGACCGCCGCCATCCAGGGAGCGGGCATCCGCGCCGCCCTGGTGACCGACGGCCGCTTCAGCGGCGGCACCCGCGGCCTCTGCGTCGGCCACGTCAGTCCCGAGGCGGCCGCCGGCGGGCCGCTGGCGATTGTCAACGACGGGGACGAAATCGCTATTGATGTCGACGCCGGGCGGGTGGATGCGCGGCTGTCGGAAGGGGAAATCGCCAGGCGGCTGAAAAGTCTCCCGCCTTTTGTTTCCAAGGTGCGGCATGGCTGGCTTGCCCGCTATTCCGCTGCGGTCTCTTCGGCTGATAAGGGTGCGACGCTTTCGCCTTGACCCTGTTCCGGTGGCTTCCTTTGGATTGAGGAACCCTTCATGAAGATACTGATTGTCGGTTCGGGCGGTCGCGAGCATGCCTTGGCCTGGAAACTGGCGCAAAGCCCGAAGGTGGACAGGGTCTTTGTCGCGCCCGGCAATTCCGGCTGCGCCGGCGTGGGCGAATGCGTGGACATCGATGTCGGGAATTTCCGTGCCTTGGTCCGCTGGGCCAGGGAACGTGGCGTCGGGCTGGTTCTTCCCGGTTCCGAGGCCTATTACGCGGCCGGGATCGTAGACGCCTTCCAGGGAACGGATATCCCCGTTTTCGGGCCGCGCCGCGCCGCGGCCGAGCTCGAGAGTTCGAAATCCTTCGCCAAGGGGCTGATGCGCCGGCATGGCATTCCCAGCGCCGACTACGCACAGTTCGAGCAATTCGAAACGGCCATGCGCTATCTCGACTCCCGGACCGAGGGTCCGTTGGTCGTCAAAGCCGATGGCCTCTGCGCCGGCAAAGGGGTCGAGGTTTGCCGTGATCTCGATCAGGCGCGCCGGGCCGTGCGCCGGATGATGCGCGACCGCGAATTCGGGGATGCCGGCGCCAAGGTGGTGCTGGAGGATCTGTTGCGGGGCCAGGAGGTCACCATCCTCGCCCTGACCGACGGCAAGACCATCGCTCCGCTGGCCTCTTCCCAGGATCACAAGGCGGCCTTCGACAACGACGAGGGGCCGAACACCGGCGGGATGGGAGCCTATTCCCCCGCCCCGATCCTTACCGAGGAGATCCTGGACGAAGTGGTGGAGCGCATCCTGGTTCCCACCGTCCATGCCATGAACGAGGAGGGACGGCGCTTCCGGGGCCTTCTGTATGCCGGCCTGATGCTGACCGACGGGGGACCGAAGGTGTTGGAGTACAACGTTCGTTTCGGCGATCCCGAGACCCAGCCGGTGCTTATGCGCCTGCAATCCGATCTGTTCGATTTGATCGAAGCCACCGTCAGGGGCAGGCTGGCCGAACAGACTCTCGAATGGCGGGAAGAAGCGGCGGCCTGCGTGGTGCTGGCGTCGGGCGGCTATCCCGGCCGCTATGAAAAGGGAAAGGTCGTCTCCGGCCTCGAAAAGGCGGAGGCTCGGCCGGACACCGTGGTCTTCCACGCTGGAGCCAAACGGAACCGGCAGGGACAGGTGGTGACGGACGGCGGACGTGTTTTCGGCGTCGCCAGCCTCGGGCGGGACATTTCCGCAGCGGTGGCGAACGCCTATCGGGCAGTGGGCGACATTTCCTTCGACGGGATGCGCTTCCGCACCGACATCGGAAGGAAGGCGCTGTGAGCGGCCATTTTTTCGCCTATGTTTCCCGGATGCGGCTGATCCGGCGCTGGAGCCTGATGCGGAGTTCCAGCCCGGAGAATGTGCAGGAGCATTCGCACCGGACAGCCGTCCTCGCCCATGCCTTGGCAATCGTCGGGAATCGGGTCTTCGGCAAGGGTTTCAATGCAGAACGGGCCGCCTTTCTCGCCCTGCTGCACGATGCGGGCGAGGTGATGACCGGCGATTTGCCAACTCCGGTGAAGTATTTTGGCGACGGTCTTCGCGAGGCGTACCGCGATATTGAAACGGCCGCGGCGAGGCGGCTTCTGGAACAATTGCCGGCGGAATTCCGTCCCGATTACGAGCCGGCTTTTTTTCCCGAAGAGGGCGATGCCGATTCCTGGCGGCTGGTGCGGGCCGCCGACAAGCTGTGCGCCTGGCTCAAATGCGTCGAGGAAATGGCGTCCGGCAATAAAGAATTTGCCCCCGCCGAGGCGGCGCTCAGGCGGCAGCTTGGCGCCATGGAAATGGCGGAGGTCAATTATTTTATAGAGCGTTTCGCGCCCGGTTTCTCCCTCGCCCTGGACGAACTGGGACCGCTCGCGCCGGAGGTGGAAGGCGGGCGCCCCCGGTTCACCCGGTTTCCGCCTACGGGGAAGTGAATTCCCCTTCGGCATCAGAGGTCAATCCCGGAACAAACGGACTTCAGAATTTGTAAGGATTTAGACTTTACACAGCACTAGTGCCGTGTAAAGTCTAAATATTTGGATATAAGTGTTTCAGTTTGATTCTTGCGTTGTCTGTGGTGAATTGCCAGTCTACCTTCCTGGTTGTATTGTTTCTGTCCATCTCCCAA
>JAITKH010000066.1 GCA_031278535.1 Planctomycetota bacterium
CCGATGTGACCGACTCTCCCGCCTCGTCGGGAAGCGACTTTTCCAACCGCCGTGCGGTGGAGGACGCCTTTCGCAACGTCAGGCAGTGCCTGGGAGCCGAGCAACCCCGGAGCTGGAAGAACATCTCTCCAGAACGGGCCGGGGCATTTTCATGCCTGGTGTATGGGGCCGTCCGGCTGGTCCGGAGAGAGCGCGAAGGCGAAAAGACCGCCGTCATCCAACGAGAAGGGTACGGCGAAAAGAGCCGCGTCTCCTTCCTCGACGCCTTGGCCGACGTACGCAAACAACTATGGGGTGAAAGAATTATTGCCCTGTCGTCCTCTCGTTCCAACCTGACGATAATTCAGGAACTCCTTGTCAATGCTCTCGCCTGGGCCGCATAATTTCCAAAAGTCCACTTTTTCAGGGACGATTATTTTACCGCCAATCTCTTTCGCGTCAAAAGACGCAGGATTTGGGGTTAGGGCCCCCGGAGCCCCGTCGCCATCGGCGTCGGTCGCACTTGGGGCTGGGCCGGCGACAATGGCGACGGGGTGGAGAGGGCGTTCCCTCAAAGCCCTGGAGCCGGAGGCCGAAGGAAGGATTCGCCATTAACCACCCACAGATTCTTCCGAAGAACCGGTTAGTCCATGCCGAAGTGATTTTTGCTTTGGGCGGTTCAAGCGATGCCCCGCACCCGTCTTTCGTCTCCGGCATAATTCCCAAGCCGCACATTGCGGCCATGAATTCCTGCCTTGTCAGGCTTCACGCCTGATTTGACGAACACGCATGCTTGCGCCGTATTGCGGGCATTCGGAATTCGCGGCGAATTGCGAACATTCATTCAAAAATAACCATTGCCTCCTCGGCGTAAAGATTGTCGCCGCAGCGGAAAGAACGGCTTTCGCCGCTTTCCAGGACGTGTACGCCGATGATCCAGAGACCCGCCTCTTCGGCATAGTCCATGAAATCCTGGAGGGAAAAGAGGTGGATGTTCGGGGTCTGAAACCAGCGGTGAGGCAGCCAGCCGGTCACCGGCATGCGGCCGCGCACAGCCAAATCCAACCGTACCCGCCAGAAGCCGAAGTTGGGGAAAGTGACGATTCCTCGCCGGCCGACCCGGCGCATTTCGGCAATGATGATATCGGGGTGGCGCAGCGTCTGCAGCGTTTCTTCAAGAATTACGTAATCGAACAGCTTGTCGGGAAACACCTTGAGCCCAAGATCAAGGTCGGTTTGAATGACCGGTATCCCCTTCTCCACGCAGGCCGCCACCTTGTCGGCGTCCAACTCGACACCCTGGACGCGGGCACCTTTTTCGTCGGCAAGCCAGGCCAGAAGGCCTCCCTCGCCGCAGCCAAGATCGAGAATGGAGGCGCCGTCCTGGATTTCGGCCGCGATGATCGGGTGCTGCCAATGGGGATTGCCCCTGGTTGTGATCGGCGACGTCGAGCCGACGCTTTCCAGAATGTCCTTGCCGCCCTTGAGAAGCAATTCCACTAGGGCCGGATCCGCCTTGGCAGCCAGGAGTTCCTGGAACGAAGCAAACTTTCCGGCGACCTGTTTCCGGCCGGCGTTTCCGTCCACCATCCTCCTCCCCTCACCAGCGCAGCAACGCCGACGCCCAGGTCATGCCGCCGCCAAAGGCCACCAGGGCCACCAAATCGCCCTTGTCTATCCGTCCCTCGCGCTTTGCCTCGTCCAGGGCTATCGGGATGGTGGCGGCGGAAGTGTTTCCGTAGCGGTCGATGTTGATGAATATCTTTTCCATCGGGATGTCGAGATGTTTGGCGGCGCTCTCGATGATGCGGGCGTTCATCTGGTGGGGGATGATGAGATCGATGTCGTCGCGGCCCAAATGGCAGCGTTCAAGCGACTCGTTTACCAGCATGACGATCTTGCTGACAGCGTGCTTGTAAACGGCCCGGCCCTGGAGTTTTATATAATTCTGGCGCGCTCCCAGCATTTCGGGCGACGGAGGATTGCGCGAACCGCCGCCGGGCAGGATCATCAATTCCGCCCCCGATCCGTCGGCCGCCAAATGAATGTCGATGATGCCGGAAGCGCTTCCAGAACTGTCGTTGCGGGACAGCACCGCCGCTCCGGCCCCGTCGCCAAACAGGATGCAGGTACCGCGATCCTCGTAGTCGGTGAAATGCGTCAGGGTTTCGGCCCCCACGATCAGGATATGTCGGGCACCGCCGGAAGCGATAAAGGCTTGTACCACCGCCATAGAATAAATGAAGCCGGAACAGGCGGCGGAAAGATCGAAAGACGGTATCTGGCGGCACCCCAGCCGGTGCTGGAGAAGACAGGCCGTGGAAGGAAACTCGTAGTCGGGGGTGACGGTGGCGACGACTATCCCGTCAATGTCGGTGGAGGTGAGGCCGGCGTCGGTGATCGCCTTCCGGGCCGCTTCCACGGCGAGATCGCTTGTGGCTTCCCCCTTGGCCGCCTTCCGCCGCTCGATGATTCCGGTCCGTTGGCGGATCCATTCGTCCGAGGTTTCCACCATTCGCTCGAGATCCAAGTTGGTGACGCGGGTCTCCGGCACATGGCTGCCGGTTCCGGAAATGATTACCCGGCGCAATCCGTTCAAAAGCATCCTCTCTCGTCTCTCGGCACATCGAATCCGCTTCGGCCGATGCCGATCCCTTCCGCCAATCCGTAGGACGGACGCCGATCCCTTCATAATAGCGGATGTCCGGGAAAAATCCACAGAAAAGGCGAAGCGGCATGAAATGTTCCGGCGCATGCGAATAGTCCCCGTTCGCCATGAGCGGTGCGCATTATGCGTCCGCTGGGCCGGTATGGCGGCAGGGCGGGCGGGAAAATTCGCTAGGTGGAAAGCAAGCCGGATTCCGGAAAGGGGGAATGGCATGAAGAGTCAGAACTCCGGCAGCCAGCCCGCATTCGCCATTAGGGCAATGGCGTTGTGCAGGGAATGAACGGCCAAGCCGCACCACAGGGAACCGGACAGGAGGCGCGCCAAGCCGAAAACAATTCCGAGCAGCGTGAGGGGCAAAAGCAGCGAGGCGTCGGTATGAAAGAGGCCGAACAGGAAACTGGTCAGGAGAAGGGCCGGGACGACTCCGCCCGGACGCCGGAAAGCGTCTAAAGCCATTCCCCTGAAGGCCAACTCCTCGCTGAAAGGGCCGATCAGGATGGTGAAGAGCAGCATGACGAGATGTACGGGACGCGACAGCCATCCGGAAAGGATATAGACGACAGCTTTTTGGGGGAGGGGATGGAATTCCAAATCGAACCAGGCATAGAGTCGCGCCATCAAACACTCGTTTATCTCGTTCGTTTCCGCGATCAATCTGAATGCCAGGGCGTACAGGAGCAAGGCCAGAAGCCAGCCACTTGGCCGGCCAAGGGTCAAAAGGCCGGTCGGCCGCCAGGTTCGGCGGCCGGCAAGCCAGAGGAGATAGGCGAGAAGAATGGCCTTGCCCGCAAGGAGGATCAAAACCTGGCCGTCGTCGGAAACGATTAGGCCGGAATTGAGGAAAATCCTTGCCAGGACGGAAACAATGATTTCAACGGCAAAAATCCGCCAAACGTCCCGGACAAGGAATCCGGCAGAGCTTTCGCCGGCGGCCCCACGCCCGTCATTCACGCGCATCCGCACCATTTTTCCTTGACCGTGGGGAATGATTCCCGTATGGTATCTTTTTCATCGCCATCGACGGTATTCCATCCCGGCTTCGGGGCGGCGTAGCCAAACGGTAAGGCAATGGTTTGCAAAACCATCATCAGCCGGTTCGACTCCGGCCGCCGCCTCCAATTTTTCTCGTTTATTTTCAATATGTCGCAATGAGGAAATTTCACGCAATCCACCTTTTTGGCAACTTTCGCCGTCGTTATAAGTCCTTATAATTTGCCTTGAATTTTTACCCGAAGTGTCGATTTTCGTGTCGATGGTTTCGGCCGGTTTCCCGTCCGTCCCGGTCGCCCTTGCCGCTTCGGTTTCCGGCCCGGCCATCGGGATGAAATTAGGAATCTTGGCAAGCTCCGTCGCTTCGTCCACCAACCGCAAATGGGTATACACCCCCGCCGTCAGCTTCGGATCGGAATGCCGCATTAGCTTCTGCATGACGGCCAGGGGAATCCCCGCCTTCGCCCCAAGGCTTGCGAACGCGTGCCGCAGGGAATGAAAATCGACCACCATCCCGCAATCGTCCACAACCGGGATTCCGGCGGCGTCCCTGAATTGGACCGCGTATTTCCCCGCCTTTTCCCCGGCCTTGACGGTCGGCTTGAAAACGGCCATGTTTACCCCTCCTTCAGTTCCTTGCGGCGCGGCTCCAGCAGGAAAGCCGCAAGGCTTTGCCCGTTGGCTTCGGCCCTCGCCCGCCAAACCTTCAGTTCCGAAGGGCGGAATCGAATCGACAGCGTGATATGCGACGTGCTGTCCGGATTCGGCTTCCGGCCCGGCTTTTTGCGGGGCTTGCCGGTGCTGGCGGCGACAGGTGGTTTCGGCGTTGTCTTTTTCATGGCGCAACCAGTATATATAAGCAACACAATAATGTCAAGGGGAAATTAGTTGTTTTCCATTTTTTCCCAGGCCGGGCAGCCGGCCGCAATCCAGGTCGATATCTGGCCTTTCCGCCAGCGGACCGCCCGGCGGGAAAGCCGCATCGACGGCGGCAGGCGCCCGGCGGATTTCAGGGTATGCAGGAAACTCTTTTCGATTTTCAGCATCATGGCCAATTCTTCGGCGTCCAGCAAGATTTGTTCGCTCATTCCTCCATCCTTCGCAAAAAATCCCCGGCCGTTCCATCCGGTCCCCACCG
>JAITKH010000371.1 GCA_031278535.1 Planctomycetota bacterium
GAGCGAACAGATTCCGCAGAGGCTGTCATTTCTGTTTATCAACAATATTTCAAGCCGATGGGCGGCACTTGTTGTCATCAACATGTTTCTTCTTGTCGTCGGAACTTTTATGGACACCACCGCAGCCATTATCATCCTTGTCCCGGTTCTCATGCCAGTGATAAAAAGCTTTGGAATCGATCCGGTTCATTTTGGCCTGATTATGATTCTCAACCTCATGATCGGACTTTTGACGCCGCCGGTGGGGCTGGTTCTTTACGTATTGTCCGGCATTTCAAATGTACCTTTTGAGAGAATAGCCTATGCCGTTCTACCGTATGTATTTTCACTAATTGTCCTTCTTGTATTCCTTACCTTTGTTCCGGAAGTCTGCCTGTTTTTGCCAGACATGTTGTTCGGATAATTTATTTGTAACCGTTCGCGGCCGAAAAGCCTGTCCATGGGGATTTTTACCAGCTTTGGTGAAAAATTCTTTTTGCCGACGAATTAGGTGCCGCTAAAACCGCGATCGGCTTAAAACAAAGGCACTAGTGTTCCGCAAAGTCCAAATCAAAGATTTGGACTTTGCGGGGAACGCCCCCGATTCATCCGGTAACAGCCTCCGGGAAAGTGAATTTCCCTCCGGCATTGGAGGCCGATTCTGGAGCGGACGGACTTCGCTATCCACAGGTTCGGTTTTTTCAGCGCACTAGAGCCTGTGAACGGTTATTTTATCACCGCAAGAGTCACGTACAACAACCCAATGACGTGGGCATTTGCGCTGAATTTATCCTTTTCATAAGGGGGAAAAATGTCGCGCGATGTAAAAATTACAGGAGTTGACAGTTACGAAGTCATTCATCAGATTTCTGACAATCTCGCCGATTCGACCCGACTCGTTGACAAGGTCGGATTCGTCGTGGTCGACATTCGTACCGACAGCGGTTTGCATGGCAATGCCGTCACGTACCACGAGCAAGGCGGCGAAGCGATCCAGTCTTTCATCAAGCATGTCATCGAACCAGGCATAATGGAGCGCGATCCGATGGAGACGACGGCGTTGTGGGAGGAAAACTTCCGTCTTATCCGCGGAGTCGCGAGAAAAGGCCTTGCGTTTCTTGCCTTGAGCGTCATCGATATGGCACTTTGGGACATTAAGGGAAAAATGCTGAATCAACCAGTCTACAGGCTGCTCGGCGGGAACAGGAAAGAGGTGCCCATTTACGCCAGTGGCGGCTGGACCTCGTATAGCCGCGAACGCCTCGTGACAGAAGCCGGGGAAATGGTGGCGCGCGGCTACAAGAAAATCAAAATCAAAGTGGGCGTGGAGGGCGGCCAGAACCCGCGGGAGGATTTGCGGCGGGTCGCGGCAGTCCGGGACGCGGTCGGTCCAGATATCTCCATCATGATCGACGCCAACAATATCTGGACATCCGCAACGGCAGTCCGCTTTGCGAACCAGGTCGGGGAATACGACATCCTTTTCTTCGAAGAGCCTGTTCCGGCCGACGACATTCCCGGGCTTGCCCGATTCCGGAGCGGCACGGATCTGCCCCTCGCAACTGGTGAGCATGAATATACCCGTTTTGGTGTGCGCGACCTCGTGACCGCCGGCGCTGTTGACATTCTTCAAAGCGATGCCGCCAAGTGCGGCGGTTACACGGAAACATTGCGCATGAACGCGATTGCCCAGGCCTGGAATATCACATTCGCCCCTCACGCAATGGAACACATGCACATGCATCTCCTATCCGCCGCTCCAAACGGCGCCTTTCTTGAGCGACTGCTCATGTTCGAGCCTGTCGTGGAAAAGACGTTCGTAAATCCGCCCATCCCGAAAAACGGCATGATGATCCTTCCCGATGGGCCTGGCCTCGGTCTCGAGTACAAGATCGATGAAATCAAAAGAATTCGGAAATAGCCGGAAATAGTTGGTTGGACTGAATACACAACGCGGCGGTTATGTTTATCCGTCCCTCCCGCTGTCGCAAGGATGGAACAGGAGGTATAATTTTTGTCGGGAGATTCGCACCAATGGGCACAATGAAAATGACTGCGAAAATGGAGCGGAGATTTTTTTGAGCAGACCCTTGTTTGTCAGGGACGTGCAATTTTCATCGGGGAACTTGGGCCGATCTTTTCAGGCCACTACCCGACGCTTTCGCCCCGGCGGTACTGCACCGCCTCCATCAGCTGCTCCACCCCGATGTCGCCCCCGCCGTCGAGATCGGCTATGGTGCGGGCAACCTTGAGAATGCGGCCATAGGCGCGGGCGGAAAGGCCGTATTCGTTCAGCGCCGACTTGATCAGCGCTCCGCCCTCGCCGTCCAGGCGACAGTGCTCCTCCATGTCCGCGGGGGTCATGGCCGCGTTGACCGGCGTGGGCCGGCCGGGGAAACGGCCTTCCTGTACGCGCCGCGCCGCCGCCACCCGGGCAGCCATCTGCCGGGAGGTCTCGCCGCTCCTGGCCTCGGTCAGGCGATCCCGATCCACCGGCGGCACCTCGACATGGAGATCGACGCGATCCATGAGGGGACCGGAAATCCTTCCGGCGTACGCCGAAATCTGCCCGGGGGTGCAGCGGCAACTCCGGCGGGGATCTCCCCGGCGGCCGCAGGGACAGAGATTCATCGACAATACCAGGAGGATGCGGGCGGGAAACGTGCCGGATCCGGCAGCGCGGCTGATGGTGATGAATCCGTCTTCCAGCGGCTGCCGCAGGGTTTCGAGAAGCTGGCGGGGAAACTCCGGCGCCTCGTCCAGGAAAAGCACGCCGTTATGGGCGAGGGAAATCTCCCCCGGCCTGGGGACGGCGCCGCCGCCGATCAGGCCCGGCATGCTGGCATTGTGGTGGGGCGAGCGGAAAGGGCGCAGGCGCATCAGGCCCTGGCCCGGCCGGGTCTCGCCGGCCACGCTGTGGATTTTGGTGGTGTCGAGGCTTTCGGCCAGGGTCAGGGGCGGCAGGATGCCAGGCAGGCGCTGGGCCGCCATGGTCTTCCCGCTGCCGGGCGGCCCCATCAGGAGGCAATGGTGCGATCCGGCCGCGGCCACCAGCATGGCCCGCTTGACCATTTCCTGGCCCCGAAGGTCGGAGTAACAAAGGCCGCAGCCCGCGTCCGCGTCTTCCTCCGGCGGCGGGGGCGGAGGCGGCTTCCAGTTCCCGGCGAAGAAACCAACCGCCTCCGCCAAATCCTTCACCCCGACCGCCCGCACCCCGCCGATGGCGGCGGCTTCCGCCAAGTTATCGAAGGGGAGGACAAGGCATTCGCGGCCCATTTGGCGGGCGGTGATGGCGGCCGCGAGCGCCCCGCGTATGGGCCGGAGCCCGCCTCCGAGCGACAATTCCCCCACCACGAGCGATCGGGCGGCGGCGGCCGGATCGAGCTGGCCGCTGGCGATAAGCGTGACCAGGGCCAGGGGCAGATCGTAGAGCGACCCTTCCTTCCGCAATTCGGCCGGGGCCAGGCTGAAGACCAGCCGGTGCGTGGCGGGAAAATCGTACCCGCAATTCCGGATCGCCGACCGAACCCGATCCAGCGCTTCCTGCACGGCCTTGTCCGGCAATCCCACCAGGCGGATGCTGGGCATCCCGGAATTGAGATCCAACTCCACTTCGACCGGAACGGCGTCGATGCCGGTGATGGCGATGGACGCGAGTTTGGCTAGCATGATCGGCCCAATTCCTCCGCCAGACGCCTGAACGCTTCCCCGCGTTCCTCGTAATTGGCAAACATTCCCCAGCTGGCGCAGGCCGGCGACAGCAGGACGGTCCCGCCGGGCGGAGTCAAACGGAAGGCTTCCCGCACCGCCAGGGCGAAATCCTCCCCGGCCTCGATCACCGGGAGCGGACCCGATTCCGCCGGCCGTTCCCCCGCCGCGTCCAAAACCGCCCGGCCCAGGCGCGGCCCCGCCTCGCCCAGAAGAACCAGGCCGGACGCCCCCGCCTGGATGGCGCGGCCAAGTTCGGCGAAAGGCGAATGCTTGTCGTAGCCGCCGGCAATCAGCGCTTTCGGACCTTCCACCGCCTCCAGGGCAAGGATGGCCGCCCCGGGAGTGGTGGACTTGGAGTCGTTGACGAAACGGCGGCCCCCGGCCACGCCCGCCCGCTCCAACCGGTGCGGCAGGCCGGGAAACGCCGCAATCCCCGAAACGACGGCATCGGCGTCGGGGCGCATGGCGTAAGCCGCGGCGGCGGCAAGAATGGCGTTCATCCGGTTGTGTCGCCCGGGAGGCCGGACAAGCTCCTGGGAAAAACCGAGGATCGGCCTGCCGCCGCGGCGGAGGACGATGCGTCCGCCTTCGGCGAAACAGGCGTCGTCCCCGCCAGGATCCTCCCAGGCGCAGCGAACAATTCGCCTTCCGGGAAATCCGTCCCCCGTCCCGGCCGCGGCGAATTCGCGGAGTCGCCGATCGTCCGCATCCAGCACCGCCTGGCCGCCCGGCGGCAGGAAATTGACCAGGTCCAGCTTGCTCCGGGCGTATTCTTCCAGATCGCGGTGCCAGTCCAGGTGGTTCGGGGAGATATTGGTGACGACGGCGACGCGAGGCGGAAGAATGCGCCCGGCGGCGAAATCGGCCGCCAGGTGGATAAGCTGATAACTGGACAGCTCCACCACCAGGGGCGCGTCCCCAGGCCGGTTTTCCACGCGGGTGATGAGATCGCCCCCGATGTTTCCTCCGAAAAGCGTCCGGGAATCCCCGGCCGCGAGCATGGCCGCGAGCATGGCCGCGACGGTGGACTTGCCGGCCGTGCCGGTCACGGCGGCCCAGGGCGAGCGGTTCAATCCAAGGGCCAGGCCGGTTTCGGTCGCCACCGGAACGCCCGCCCGCCGCGCCAGGCGGAGAAATTCGTTCTCGGGCCGAACCGCCTGGTTGGCGATCACCAGGTCGGCGTTCGCGAAATCCTCCGGCCGGTGGCCGCCCAATACGAAGCGGATGCCCAGCCCCCGCAGCCGGGCGAGGGAAGGGGCAAGTTTTTCCGGACCGTCCCGATCGGTCACGGTGACCTCCGCTCCCAGGTTCGCGAAGTAACGGGCCGCGCCGGCTCCGCCGCCGAACCTTCCCAGGCCCATGACGGTGACGCGGCGGAAGCGCCCGAGATCATCCCGGGTGAAAAAGCCGCCTTTCGGCTGGTCCGGATCAGTCAAAGGTTATCCTCGGGTCGACCAGGGCATACGACAGATCGGAGAGGAGCGTCCCGGCCAGGACCAGGAAGGCGCCCAGTCCCATTTCGGTCATCAACACCGGATAGTCGCGGCTGGACAGGGCCTGGAGCATCAGCGTGCCCATGCCGGGAATGTTGAAAAGATATTCGAGTATCATGCTGCCGCCGAGAAGGCCGGGAAGGAGGCCGGCCGCCAGGGTGATCAGGGGAATGAGCGAATTGCGGAAGACATGGCGAAATATCACCGCCCATTCCGACAGCCCCCTGGCCCGGGCGGCCCGGACATAGTCCTGGCGGATGGATTCGAGTACCGCCGCCCGGGTGAAACGGCTGAGGCTGGCGAAGCCGCCGTAGCTGAGGCAGATCAGCGGCAGGAGATAGTGCAGGACGGTGCGGCCGAGCGCCGACCAGTAGGTTTCGTCCGGGCGGGGCGCCTGGGAAAGGCCGCTGATCGGCCACCAGGGAAGGTACTTCGAGAGGAGAATGATCATCAGTATCCCGATCCAGAATGCGGGCAGGCTGTACAGGACGAAAAAGAGGGACGAAAAGAGGCGATCCGCCAGGGAGCCCCGGAACACCGCCGAATAGACGCCGAAGGAAATGGATACGAGATAGATGACGGCGAAGGACCAGAGGTTCAATTTGACGGTCGCGGGCAGCTTCTCGGCTATGATCCGCCAGACCGGAGTGCCCAGGCTGATGACGATGGAATCGCCGAAGTCGCCCCGGACGACGCCGCCCCGGCCCCTGGCCGGATCTCCGGCCAGCCAGCGCCAGTAGCCGACATACCAGGGCAGATCCAGGTAGAAACGCCGCCTGAACTCGCGGGCGGCGGCGCTTTCCCCGGCCTTCCTCGCGCCGTCGCCGCCCGCGTCGCCGGCGAGGAGATTGGCCTTGATCGGATCGCCCGGCGCCAGGCGCATCATGCCGTAGCTGACGACGGAAATGACGAAAAGGGTGGGAAGCATCCAAAGCAGGCGCTTGATCAGATATGTGCGCATATCGTCACCTCTCATCCCCGGCACCGAAGGCGCCGGTTTCATCGGAGGGGGAAAAAGCGGCTTGGCGCCGGGAACGCTTATGGTGCAATGCCTTCCGAAACGACTCCACCATCCGGAACGTTGCGCAATAGGAGGGAACGGCAAGGGCAGTCCCGACGATGACGCAGCCCAGCCACAGCGGCAACTGCATTTCCCAGCCCATGGCCAGAAGTTCGCCGAAGGAATGCCTGAAGTCCGACCACCAGGCCGAGAACCAGTTCATGTCCGGCGTCGGAGCGGGGGGGGATATCATTTTGATCAGGACAACGACGAGTTCGGAAAGGGGCGGGCCGCCGACAATCTTCCAGCCGATCCAATAGTTGAACGAATAGATGGGAACGATGGTTGCCGGATTGGTAAGCCAGACGGGAAAGATGGATACCACCTTGTTGGCCCTGGCGATGTGGCAGATCGCCACTGACACCACCATCTGTATTCCCACGATGGGCAGCCAGCCCACAAAGAAGCCGATTGCCACTCCCAGCGCCACCGCGTGCGCCGAACCGGTGGCCCGGCCGAGCGTCCGGCAGCCGCGTTTGATGAAAAACCGTATCCGGCGAAACATCATTGTCTCTTGTTTCTTCCGATCTGAAGATGCCGGCCTTACGAACGCCGAAGTCCGGCCGCTCCAGAACCTTCCTCCGACGCCTCCGGGGGAATTCGCTTCCCCGGAAGCGGAAGCCTGTTGAACCGGAGCGCTACCCGGCGCGCCAAGCCAGCATGGCGTCGCCATAGGAATAGAACCGATACCGCCTGCTCACCGCCTCGGCATAGG
>JAITKH010000112.1 GCA_031278535.1 Planctomycetota bacterium
CTGGGAGAACAGGAGAAGGATGTTTTTCGCCGTTGGCGCGAGGCGGGGGCCCATCGCTATCTCCTCAGGATCGAGACTTCATCCCCGGAATTGTATCGCCGGCTGCACCCCCCCGATCACAGTTTTGAAAGACGATTTGACTGCCTGCGCTCCCTCCGTTCGCTTGGTTACCAGGTGGGAACGGGCGTTATGTGCGGCCTTCCCGGCCAGAGGCTGGAACAACTGGCAGACGACATCGCCTTTTTTCACGAGATTGACGTGGATATGATTGGCATGGGACCGTACATTCCCCATCCCGACACTCCCTTGGGAAAAGGGATTGAGCTTTCCGACGGCTATAAGAGCGGGCAGCTTTTGCTGGGGTTGAAAATGCTTGCGGTCGCCCGCCTCCATCTCCACGACGTCAACCTCGCCGCCGCCACCGCTCTCCAGGCTTTGGCTGACAATGGCCGGGAACGGGGGCTCAAGGCCGGAGCCAACATTATCATGCCCAACATTACCGATTTGGCCTATCGGAAGCATTACCAGCTTTACGCCGGAAAGCCCTGCCTGGAGGAAAGCGCCAACCATTGCCGGGGTTGCCTCGCCTTGCGGGTGGCTGGCGTCGGGGAAACCATTCTCTGGAACGAACGGGGCGATTCGCCGCATTATCGTCGCCGGATACGGCGAAAGACGGTTGGATGATGGCTATACCCTCCCGTCCCGAGGACAAGCGTCTCAACGTTCCGCCAACTCCGGATAGATTTGCATCATGGGTATGCCGTAAACCCGGAGAACATCGCGGAAAAGTTTCAGGCGATCCTGTCCGTCATTGGAAAAATCGGCCGATTCGCCGGAGATTACCGTCTCCACCCGTCGCCATGGGGAGCCGGCATTCCAACCGATCGTTTCCATGCAGGCGCCGGCTCGTCTGGCGGCAATGGCCGAGACGACGCAAAGAATGTCTTTGGCGCCAAGCTGGACCAGGATTCGCCTCGAAAAGATGACATTTTCCGACAAGTCGCGGGCGTAACCCTCTTCCAGGACGCGGGCCTCTGGAATGCCGTGTTCAACTAGCCAGCGGCGCATTTCCACCGCTTCCACCCGTCCCGCCGCCGGAACGCCGCCGGTCGCCACGATCGGCGCCTCGGGAAAGCATTCGGCCGTCTCCAGCGTTTTTTTCAATCGCGACAACAGGAAAGGATGCCTGGAGCCGTCCGCTTCCAGACGATAGCCGAAGATAACGATGGCGGTCCGGAAGTCGGGAGATATCCGTTCGGGAAGGGCGGCCGAAAGCGGCTTGGCGATCCATGTCTCAACCGTCTGTTGGATGCGGGCGAGGGCGCCTGCCTTTTCCGGGTTGAGTTCGGCAAGCCGCCGTTCGGCCGCCCCGGCCTCGGCGGCGTCGTTGGCAAAACGCGACCAGTGGGCAAGGTGGAAGAGGATATCCGAGTCGTCGGGAAGAACGCGAGACAGGCGTTTGTAGATGGCAAGCGCCAATTCCGGGTTTCCGGTTTGGATATGGTGATTGGCGAGGGCGAAAGGGATGTCCTGCCTCTCCGGCGCGAGTGCCGACGCCTTCTCCATCAACTCGTGGAAATGGAAATCATCGTGTTGGCGATAGGCTAGCCCGGCCCTGGCGAGAATTTCCTTGAGTTCCGGCGCATAGCGGCAGGGCCCAATCATTGCAGTCCCCGATCATAATTAAAAAGGAAACCGGATTTGCCGCCAGGGCGGTGTAGCCGTTTCCAGGCATCGAGGGGCGACGATTCCCCTGAGAGATCGACGGCAATATGGGCGACGCGGATAAGACTGTTGCGGATTGTCCTCCAGTCGAAAGGCGCCAGGCTCCGGAAAGCCGTTACTGCGTCAGCGGATTCGGGATTGAGGCTGATGCCTCGGCGATCCGTCCAGGTGCCGCCGCCCGTATCGGCGTTGGGCAGGAGTTGGCCCTTGGGTATGCGGGTGTACGCAAGCACGGGGCGGGAATAGATGAGGAGCGAGAGGGGCAGGGGGGCCGCCCGGCAGATGTCTTCGATTTGAATGCGATCCGCCTCCATTGAGACGGAAACTCCGGCGGCGCCAAGTTCCCGCAGGCATTTTATCGCCAGGTGGTTGAGTATCGGGAGGCCGGGGCCGGCGACGAAAGGGAGGCCATATTCCCGGCAAAGGCTGAGCGAACCCCAGCAGTTGGCCTCTGTCTTGAGTCCTCGATCGCGGCAAACCATGGCCAGTTCCCGCATGGCGAAGCCGGTACCTGGGAAATAGACTGTCGGGAAGGCCACCATTGTTCGGGCCGGATCGGCGCAGGCGCTGATCCTTTCCAGGCTTGCCGCATCGGCATCTGTAATCACCAATTCAGGCTCGCGAACGGCGGAGGCGAACTCGGGGGTAAGCTGCCGCAGGGACAGGCGTACCTGGCTTGGCCTCTCCCCCAGGCGGCGGCGATTGTCCGGGTGGGTCTCAGACGGCGTCAAGGCGGCTCGCAGACCGACGGAAAGCGGCGCCCTGAGCATGTTTTCGACGTCACCGTTGTTCTTCCCGTCGACCCGATTGATGAAGGAATTCACAAGGGAAATCACCGTTTTGA
>JAITKH010000175.1 GCA_031278535.1 Planctomycetota bacterium
CTCCCTATTCTCAAAATATACCCCCTCCTTGCCAACCCCTTCGTCAACTCCAACCGAAAAATATTTCGCTACGGGTATACACTCCTCCCAAGGGGAAAAAACCGGAGAGAAGGCGGTATCGTCGGAAGAACCGCCAGGTGCGCATACAGGCATGTTCCAAGAGTATCGCCCGTTTCGACGATTCCCGTTCCGGCGCCGGCCGCCAATACGCACGAATCAACGGCGACATGTCTTCATGTCAGTCGACGGTCGTTATGGCCTTTGGGTTGGAATTGGCGTCCAATTCCTCTTTTATCTTGTTGGATATGTCCATGATCTTGTCGGTAGTCTTAAGAATCTTGTCAAACCGTGTCTTGACGTTTCGGGAATTGCGGACGCCGTTTTTGACATTGCTCAGAATGCTCTCGATCATCTTGCGGGTTTCCAGGACAGAAGAGGCGCTTTTAACGGCAAGGTTGCGAACTTCGTCGGCCACCACGGCAAAGCCAGCCCCGTGCGTACCGGCTCTGGCAGCCTCCACCGCCGCGTTGAGGGCCAGGATATTGGTCTGGAAGGAGATGCCTTCGATGGATTTCAAGACCGACATGATCTTCTCCGACAGGCCGTCAATGTCCTGTATAGCCTGGGTCATGGCCTCAATGGAGTCCTCCGAGGAGGTTACGGCGTCGTGCATGTTGTTTGAGATGTCGTAAATGCCGTTGATATGGTCCCGGCCCTGGGACATGCGCTGCAAGAGGTAATGGTGGCAATTGTCCGGGGTGTTGACGTTCAGGTGTATGCCCATGATCATCTTCTCGCAGGAATTGTAGCCGCAACCGGGGCAGTCGAAGAAGTCCCCGTCGTCGCGCTTTCCCAGCCGTCCGATGATCTTTTCCCGCTCCTGGGGCGTCAGGGTTCTGGGCCGGTAGTTGGCGCTGTGATCGGCATACGTCCGGTTATAGAGCCCGGGAGCCCAATATTCGCTCACCAGCTTATTGATCGAGGCTCCGCCGTCCCGGCTCCCGAAGAAGCTCTTTTTCTTTTTCGAGAGCTTGGCGTAGTATTCGTTCAATTCCCTGGCTCGTGCCCTGACATTGTATTCCAACTGGTCGAAGGTCTTCTCTTTAATACCCGGAACTCCGGTGCCGCCGCTGCAACCCGACTCGCAGTTCAGCGCGTCTATCAGAAGCGGGGCAACCCCTTCCCTGATGGATTCCGGCAAGGTCTCCAAATACGGGTACACTGTCCCGGGACCCTCGATCTTGCGGGTGTAGTTGTACACGTCGGGGTCGTACCGTTCCAAAGTCCGCATAAGTCCGCCGGGTGTGGGAAAGAGAACCGCCCTCTCGGCCAGAGGACCCTCGTAAGGGACCTCCGGGTAGTCGGACAGTTCGATTCCCTTCCGGGAAATATAACGCAGCAAGCTGTCGAATGTGACGTTATAGTCGCCGTAGCCGGTTTCGTCAAACTCCCGGCGCTTGGCGTAGCATGGCGACATCACGGCTATCCGGTGGCGGGCATACTCCGGGTAGTAATTCTTGATCATCTTCATGGAGTGGAGCATGGGGCTGTCGGCGGGCGCGAGGTACTTCAGGATCTCGGGTTTGTAAATTTCACAATAGGTCACTATGGCCGGGCAAGGCTGGGCCAGAACCGTGGCGGGCGACTTGGCCTTTATGTACTCGTAGTAACTCTTTATGGTAAGTTCGGCGCCGAAGCTCACGTCGAAGACCGCCTCTACCCCTATGGACTTGAGCCAGCCGTTGAAATTCAGATATTGGCCGGGAAAAGTGGAGGCGACCGCCGGCGCCACTATGGCGATGATTGGGGTCATGGATTTGAGGTCCAGCATAAAAGCCTTGAAATCGTCCAAACCTACCCGCGCTCCATGTTCGCAAGCATGAATGCAATGACCGCAGCCAATGCACAGGTTGTCGACCACCTTGACCACCTTGCCACTCGTCGCGTCGTTGGCGAACTTGACAGGGCAGGCGGCGATGCAACGATGGCAGTTGACGCATCTGCTTTCAATCGTTTGGATGATTGGCCGTAAATTTCCCATTGTCCCTCCATTCTCCCCTGTTTCTTTTTGGAAACCCGACGAGGCGAGGAATCGGTTCCCGATTCTTGGAAAAATCCGGAAAAAATTAGCTAATTCATGTGATCATATTATCTCAAAATCATCTTTTTTTGGGAAGGGAAAAAACAGGGTTCATGTTTCCGAATGTGCGACGAACGCATCAATCCATGTCCAGAACCATGAGTTGATTCTTGCACGCGCCTGTTTGCGAACATGAGCCAAAACAATCCTTTTCCCGGATAATTCCGGGATATTTCCGCGCATGCGTCCAGTCGGTTCGCCGCCGCCGCGGGAATTCCATAACCTGTTGTCGCCACGGCGGAAGCATCTCCCGGGCGGCGTTCCGCCAGGAAAAAATGTTTTTTTTGGGGATGGTCGACTTTGATTAGCTGTTTTTGGGATTATACTGACGTTTGAACGGGACGGTAAGTTTTTTCATGGCGTCCTTGCACAAGTGGAGTAAGGAGAAATCCATGCGCGCGCATATCGTGACGGCACTGGTGACGTTTTTATTCACGCTGTCCGTTCGGGCGGTTGATTTTGACAGCCGAGCCTGGACTGGGCCGGGCATTTCCGTTTTCGTCTCCGGGGCGCAACGCGGCGCAAGAACGAAGAATGGAGGCGACGAGACCAGGTTCAATCCCTACGCCGTGGCGCTCGGATTCGAACGTGCAACCTTGGGTTGGTCCTCCGGATTCAGCATGTCGTACGAAACCGGCCATCTTAAATATGCTTCTCCAGGCGAATACGCCAGGATTCTGGATCGCACTCTCGGCTTCACCCTGTTTGGGACGCGCCATTTCGGCGACGGCTTTTATGGAAGGGGTTCCATTTTCCTTGGCTTCGCCAGCCAGAAGCTGAAGGGCGGATATGATGGCGCCGGCTTGCGAACCGCCAACGGCCAGGATCGTTCCATTCGGCTTGGCGCCGGCTTGGAGTTCGGCAAGATTTATGAAATCGGTTCGGGACTCCGTTTCACCCCCCATGCGGGATTCGATTACTCATTAGTCCCCGGATCGGATATTTCTTACAAGAGGGCCGGCGATTCCGGCTCTCTGGCCTGGCCCCACCAGAACAGGTATGAGATCCCGCTTGGCCTGACCCTGGCTAAGGATTTCTTTCTCGGCGAGTGGATATTCACCCCATCCGTCGACGCGACCCTGATTTCCGCCGTCGGCCACATCAAGGATGTGAACAGGAGCGCCCGTCCCGGCTTCATGTCCCATACCGGATCGGGGTGGAAGACGTACGGCGTCGGCGCCGGCCATTGGGGTGGCCGGCTGACGGCCGGCGTCACAATGGCGAAGTCCAGACGTTTTGATCTTGATCTGAACTACATGTACGAAAGGCACAAGAACTATCGGGACCACCGCGTCGCCGTCAGCGCCGGCGTCCTGTTCTAAAACATGCCGTTTTAGCGGGAAACGGCAAGAGAACGACAACCTCTGTCCCTTCCTCCTCTCCCCCGGCTGGCCAGTTCGCTTTGCAGCCGGGGGACGATCTTTTCTGGCATGGCCCGCCCGCGTCGATCTGAAATCGAGAAGGCCCCATCTGATCGAAAATTACAAGTACAATCCGCCGTAAGTAGCCGTCCCTGAAAAAAGGCCGCCAGCCGGCGAAATCACTGGAAAATTGGGGAAAATCGGCAAAACTTCGGTAAAAACGGCTATGCTATTTTGCAAGATTTTGGATTCCTGTCCA
>JAITKH010000222.1 GCA_031278535.1 Planctomycetota bacterium
AACCTGAGGTTGCTCCTTAGGTTCATTGTCGGCTTTTTTTGTCACTTCAGGGAAAATCGCCTTTTTTGTCGTCTTATTCCCGTATTCTTCCGTTTTCCCTCCGCTCGGGCCGCTTGACGTAGCCTCCGTCGGGACGGGCCAATTGCCTCGCTCCCCCTTTTTCAGGGACGACTATTTCCGGAACGGAAGACGCCAAAATTAGATGCGGCGAGGAGCATTTCAAGGCATTGGCCGCCACCAACGGAAAGCACAGACACCCGGCCAGGTTCGTGCAGACGAGGAATCTGGAGGATGTGGAGGATGTATTGGCGTATTGCCGGAAGAAGGGAGCCAGGTCAGGGGAAGGCAAACCGCGCTTCCAGAAAGAAGGCGGGAATGCTTTTCATCGGTCAGGGTCTGTGAAAAAAGCTTCTTCGGAAGGATCCGTAGGTCCAATTTAATCCTGGCAGACCATTATTGTCGATCATCTATTCATCGGTAAGATAGTATGATTTCATCAAAGTATTTTCAGGGCAGTTTTGATTTTGCGCAAAATTGTTACAAAGGCAATCCAACCCTATTTTGCCGCTAATCTTTTTCGCGTCAAAAGACGCAGGATTTGGGTTAGAGCCATCGGAGCCCCGTCACCATCGGCGTCGGTCGCACTTGAGACTGGGCCGGCGACGATGGTGACGAGGTGGAAAGGGCGTTTCCGCGAAGCCCTGGAGCCGGAGGCCGAGGGAAGGATTCGCCATTAATCACCCACAGATTCTTCCGAAAAACCTAAATTGAATCGCATTCGTTTCCTGTAAAGGTATCGTGTTGCTATAGCTTGAAGCTGTCGTCGCCAATGCGACCGGAGGAACGCTTTTTCTCTTTTGGTAAAACCAGCTAAAAAGCCCCGCAAAACGATCTTCTTGACCCGTGAGCGTTTTGCTGGTTCCGGACACTTGCGTTTTTTGAACCTTCGAAAACTATCTCGCCTTTCCGAAAAAATGAATGTTCGCCATGGCAATACCGGAAAGCATGGCGCCGACCACGCCTTGAAACCCCTGGTCAGTGCCGATAAGGAAGAGGTTGTCCCTAAAGACTTGGCCCCTCCGGGTTTTTATCGGACTGCCATAGAGAGCCCCTTCGGCATGGGAGGCATATCGCTCAAGGGTCAGGGGAGTGAACAAATCGTCAAGAGGAGGGAAACGCCGCTTTTCCGTCCCGCCGCTAAAAGGGAGGCGGACACCCAATCCCGCCAGGGCGGCGACCATTTCCCTCGCGGTTTGCCGCTTGGCTTCGGCATAGGCGTCGGCATCCAAGCTCTTCCAGGCCGGATAGGAAGCCAATTGGGTGATTTTCAGGCAGCCGTGATCCTCAGCGTCCAGATCGCCCGGAAGCCAGGCGTAATTGCCGGTGGCGCACAACACGCCGTTTCCCTTGCCAGTCAAGCCATCCGGCCGACGGTACTCGAAACGATCGGAAAGGGAATAGAAAAGCGCCGTGTCCGGAAAACCGATTTCCCGGGCTGGGACGGAAAGCCGGGCCAGCCCTTCGGCAACGCTTATGGAACCGATTGGGCGGTCACGGCGTTCGCCGAGAAGCGCTGCCGTCTCCACCGCTCCTGCCGAGGAAAAGAAGACTTTCGCTTCCACCTCCCTGCCGGAGGCCAGCCGAACCGCCGTCACCAAGCCGTTTTGGGAGACAATCTTTGTCACGCGATCTCCCAGGCGGACTTCGCCCCCGGCCTCGCACACCCTTCGAATCAATTCCTCCCATAATGGCCTTACGCCGGCGGCGGGATAGGCGAAACCGGATTCGAAGATGCATTTCCAGGCGATGCAAAACAGCGTCCAGTCCATGTCCGGTTCGCTTCTTGCCGCGTCTAGGCCGTCTCCGACGCCGCCGGGATTGGCGTAGAACATGGTTGGACAGAAAAGCATTTCAAGAAACAATGGATCATGAATATGGTTGGCGACGATTGTCCTGGCTGAAGTTTGCCGGACTGCGAAATCCCCTTCGTCTGTCCCGGCAATCAGCCGGCGGAGCCGATCAAAGCCATCGATTTCGTTCGGGAACCGCTCCGCCACCTGGGAACGGAAAAATTCCGGATTGTTGTCAAAGAAAAGCTCTGCGGACGGAAAACGGATGCGGGAACGGATTTGCGGCCGAAGCGAGAGGAAGGAAAGTTTGATCCGCAATTGCCGGAATAGTTTGCCAAGCGGTCCGTTCCGATCACCCTGACGGTAATTAGTGAGGGCATGCAATCCGGTGGAAATTTCCCGCCCGCCGGCGTAGTGCCAGGAGTTGAGGCCGCCGGGGCGGGTATGGGCCTCGATCAACGAGACCTTCGCCCCGAAATGGGACATCCGCGCCGCCGCCGCCAATCCCGAGGGTCCGGCGCCGACAACTACCGAATCGAAACGCATTCAGCCAAGCCTGCCCTTGAGATAGCGCACCGTGGAATCAAGACTCGCCAATTCCTTGTAATCGGCTTCCGGCACCTCAATGCGGTGGCGCTTTCGGAGTTCCATCACGATGTCGAGAAAATCCATCGAATCCAGTTCAAACTGCTCCCGGAGCGGTCTGGCGCCGTCCACTGCCGGCGATTCGTCCAGGTCGGCGACATCCTGGATGATGGCGAGAACCGCGTCGCGTATTTCCTGTTCAGTCATCTCTTCTCTCCGCGGCGCGTTTCGGCGCCCGACAAAAGCGCGGAAGGGATCGGCCTTCCGCGACAGGTGGAAATATATTCTCCCGCGTCTATAATGATAAGTTTGCGAATCCGTTTTGTAAAGCGGTTTCCGGAGGAATGGATATGGGCGGTTTGATCAGGGTGCGGGACGTAGTGGCAGCCATGGAGCGGATAGCGCCCCCGGGATTGGCGTTGTCGGGCGATCCGGCCGGCCTGCATGCCGGAGACTTGGAAACACCGGTCCGGAGGATTCTAGTTTCGCTCGACGCTTCGTACGATGCGCTCCGGCGGGCGAAACGGGATCGATGCGGGATGCTCGTGGTACACCACCCCCTCTTTTACCGCGGACTGAAAAGCCTGGCGGAAAACGATCCGGCCGGCCGGCTGGCCACCACCGTCGCCAGGAGTGGATTCGCAGTGTATTCCGCCCACACCTGCCTTGATCTGGCCGAAGGCGGCGTGAACGATTGCCTTGCCCGGACCGCCGGTTTGGCGGAGACGACGATTATGCAGCCGATAAAAGGGGAAAAATTACTGAAACTCGCCGTATTTACTCCTGTATCGTCTATCGAAAAGGTCAGACGGGCGTTATGCTCCGCCGGAGCAGGTCATATCGGCCGCTATTCGGATTGCACGTTCCGGGTGCGGGGAACGGGAACTTTTCGATGCGGATCAGGGACAAAACCTTTTCAAGGTCGGCCCGGGTCGTTTGAGGAGGCGGATGAATACCGATTGGAGACTGTATTTGGGGAATTCTCCGCGGATCGGGTGATTGACGCCATGCTTGCCGCCCATCCTTATGAGGAAGTCGCCTATGATCTTTACCCGTTGCAGGGACAGGCGCGGACATATGGTTTCGGTCGGGTTGGGGAACTGTCGGAGCCTGAATTTCTGGCGCCGCTTGCCGGCCGTCTTGCCCGGACAGTCGGTTCGGGAATGGCGCAATATCGGGGGAATCCACGCCGGTTGGTGCGGCGGCTGGCAGTATGGGCCGGAGGCGGCATAGACGTGAAGAGCGCGATCGATTCCAGAGCCGACGCCTTGGCTGCGGGGGAAATCGGGTACCATGACGGAGAAACACTTACGGATGCCGGTTTGGCCCTGATTACCCTGGGGCATGGCTATTCGGAATATCCGGTTCTCCGGCCGCTCGCGGGACGTCTTGAAAAGGAACTGGGCGGCAGGGCTGCAATCGTGGTCGCTCTGGGCGGTACGACTTCGAGGAACGTATAGGATGAGGTGCGGCCGCTTTGAGCCGCGCCCGGTCGTCCCTAGTGTTCCGTAAAGTCTCAATCCTTGATTGAGACTTTACGGGGAGCGCCCCCGGTTTATTCGGTTTCTGCCTACGGGGAAGTGAATTCCCCTTCGGCATCAGAGGTCAATCCCGGAACAAACGGACTTCAGAATTTGTAAGGATTTAGACTTTACAGACCACTAGCCATGGGCCAGCCTCGTCATGATTATCCGCCTCGCAGAATCGTCATCTCCCGGTCGTCAAGAACCTTCCACTCGCGGAAGGCGGCCGCCGCCGACCCGACGGCCAGAATGCGCCGCGCCCCGTCGAGCAGCCCGGGCGGGAACGCCTCCGGCCGGTCGCCCAGCCTGAGCAGCCCGGCCGCCCGGAACAGCGGCGAGTAGGGCGCCGTGGCGCTCAGCAGGAGATCCCTGGTCCGGTCCCGCCCGAACACCCCTATCCGCGACAGGATGTGCGCATGCTCGCTCCTCGCCTGCAGCCACCATTCGCCCTTCGCCCCCTTCCGTTCGCACTTCTCCTCCCAGAGGCGGTACTGTATGAGCGCCCGAGGCCCGTGGAGCATGTTCGGCTGCGGAAAGGGCTTGACCAGCCCGAACTACGCCTCGATGTAGCCCGCCACGTCCCGGACGCCGGCGCGGTCCAGCCCGCCGCCGGTCACAGGAGCGGGCCCAGGCTCACATCCAGGCTCTTGTGCTCGCGCCGCATCTCTATCTGGCTGGCGGACAGGCCGGCGCTGAACTCGGCCACTCCGCGCGGAGCGCCCTCAAAGCAAAACATAACGCGCAGAAGCCGGTCGGCCGTCGCTTCGTCATAGTTGTGCGCCAGCGCCTCCTCGGTGAGCGCCGCGACCATCGCCTGGCGCGGACTGAGCGGACGGCACGATGTTACCGTTCTCAGCCACAGGCGGCCTGGCCGGACGCCCTTGCGCCGTCCGCACACCGTATAGCTCTGGCAGGTGTCCCCCTTCCCTTCCGCCTCGGCCGCCTTCGCCGCTTTCGGCGCCTGCCCCGGCGCCGACGGACGTTTCCCTGCCGCCTTTTCTTTCATAGATTCCCGTATCACAGGTTATGCCTTTCCTCGCTCAGCCGACGGCTTGCCCGCGTCGCGTGCCGATTTCGTCCAGATCCGTCACCGCGTGGCCGTTCCAGAGATCCACCAGCCGCACCCGCATCCCCGCCCGCCTGGCGCTCCGCAGCCGCGCCGCCGCGGCGGCGGCCAGTCGCTCGTCGCCGGCGTCAAGCGCGTCCAGGTAGACGCCCCGCACCCCGCGCATCACCCAGCCGCGGTACTGGATATTCGCCACCGCCGAGGCCTGGGCGTCGGCCCGCACTAGCACGTCCAGATGTTTCGTGTCCGTGCCGGTGCCCATCCGCGTCTGGGCGATGGCCCGCCGGATCTCCCC